>NZ_CAWQMW010000116.1:0-51104 GCF_963895965.1 Xenorhabdus sp. PB30.3
TTGATAATCTTATTTGCGATATTTCATTTTTTATATCAGGATATATTTTTGGAATCTCTATTATTGATGATTCAATATACTCTATAAAAATCACACAGCTATTTAACATAAAACAGAATTCTGTTTTTTATGTTTTATCAAAACATAAGACCGGCATTTCTATTATGGGAGAAGGAATATGCATAATCATACAGTCATGATAGTCGATGATCACCCTATCATTCGTCATGGTTTAAAAGGGCTGATTGAATCAGAAAGAGAACTCATTGTGACTGCGGAGACAGATAACGGCGAAGATGCCATTAATATCGCTTGTCAAATAAAGCCAGATATCATTTTAATAGATTTGAAGATTCATGGGCTTTCAGGGATTGATACGATTAAGTCATTACGCCGAAAAGGGCTTGATTCCTATGTTCTGGTTCTCTCAGATTCAGATAACAGAGGTGATATTTATGATGCTGTGGATGCAGGTGCAAATGGTTATTTGTTAAAAGATATTGAACTTAGCCCTCTACTGGTTAACATTAAAAAAGCAGTAAACGGGCAAGCCGTATACAGTGAGAAAGTTTACCAATATTTATCTAACCGTCATCTTTATGTTGATCCTTTATCCAAATTAACCAAACGAGAATTAGATGTTTTAAAAGAAATCTCAGAAGGAATGACGAATAAAGAAATTGCTGACTTTCTTTTTATCTCAGAAGAAACAGTCAAAGTCCATACACGTAACCTGTTGAAAAAACTTAAAGCCCGTTCCCGCCTCGAAGCCACCATTACCTATCTGAAACATAGAAAAGCAGATTTAATATAATATTCGACGCTCAATTCCTATAATGTATAACACAATTTCCCTGATTTTAATTTACAGGGAAATTGTGAATTAAAACCTCTTAAAGTTAATGAGAATTAATTCAACCAAATTTATAATAATTTAACTTATAATAAATAATATTATTATTTTATAATGAAACTAAGTTTTAAAAGTTAATTTATTCACCAAATATATAGATAATTGCATTCTGTAAATTTTAACTATCTATTGATATTAAATAAAGCAAACCAACTTGTGCCTAGTTGACCACTGATCAAACCTTGCGAGCATAGCTAGCCGGATGAAAACGTAAACCCCACTCAACCGAAGCAATATGTAGGTTTGTGTTATCTGGATAAAATGGCAAATTTCCCGCATTATACTCTCCCCCTTTCAGGATTCAGCCAACTGACTGCAACTTGAAAGTAACAGCTATACCCCATGGGTTGCGCGTTGCATTGCGCTGATAAGGAAACGAATTTTCCTTGTCAGCAAGAGGCAGCTTGAAAAACAACGGGTATATATGTCGGATTAAATCAGGATTAAGGATCTCATAATGTCAGATACCACCTTTCAAAAAACATTCACTCTGTACGGTATCAAAAATTGCGATACTGTGAAAAAAGCACGTCGTTGGTTGGAAGATCAAGAGATCCCATATCAATTCCATGACTATCGCGCTGACGGCTTATCACCTGATCTACTTCAGCTATTTATTGAACAGTTAGGCTGGGAATCTTTACTCAATACCCGCGGAACAACCTGGCGCAAACTAACCGATGAGCAAAAATCAGCCATCAATAATGCCGAAGCAGCCAAGGCTCTAATGCTGGAACAACCCGCTATCATTAAACGACCACTATTAGCGTCTCAAGAAGAAAACACATCGCAAAAAACAGGCAGTTACTTACTGGGCTTCAAAGCTGAACAGTACCAACAGTTTTTTTCACGTGATTCTATCCAATAGTTTCTAAAAGAAAGCTGACAAAACTACAGCTTGAAAACTGTAGGGAATTTCTCTTACAAATATACCCGGTAAATTTCAGGCTGCGTCGCCGCTGCAAAGAAACGCAGCCTGAAAGATGACAGGCAGAAAGATCTTCCAACTTAATAGGGGCGTATATAATGACTTGTCCAGTAATTGAATTAACCCAGCAATTAATTAAAAGGCCTTCCGTCAGCCCCGATGATCAGGGCTGTCAGGAGATTATGATCCAACGCCTGCAAAACGCTGGCTTTACCATTGAACGGATGCCTTTTGGTGATACCCTGAATTTCTGGGCCTACCATGGAACAGGAGCTACGTTTGCTCTGGCAGGCCATACCGATGTTGTTCCTGCCGGTGATATTTCAGAATGGCAAAGCCCGCCATTTGAACCAATCATTCGTGACGGAATGTTGTATGGCCGCGGGGCTGCGGATATGAAAGGCTCTCTGGCTGCCATGATTGTTGCAGCAGAACGCTTTGTTGCAGAAAACCCTAATCATCAGGGTCGCCTTGCTTTCTTAATTACTTCCGATGAGGAAGCCCACGCAATAAACGGTACTGTTAAAGTCATTGAAGCTTTAATGGCTCGCCATGAGCGACTGGATTACTGTCTGGTGGGTGAGCCCTCCAGCCAAAAGTGCCTTGGCGATATGATCAAGAATGGTCGCCGGGGCTCTCTGACTGCAACTGTGACCATTCATGGTATTCAGGGGCATGTTGCTTATCCTCAATTTGCGGACAACCCAATTCATAATTCTCTCCCCTTCCTACAGGAACTCGTCAATACTAAATGGGATAATGGCAATGAGTTTTTCCCTGCAACGAGTATGCAAATAGTCAATATTAATGCGGGTACGGGAAGTAATAACGTCATACCGGGTAAATTAAAGGTTCAGTTTAACTTCCGCTTCAGTACCGAACTGACCGATACCGAGATCCGCCAGCGAGTTGAAAACATGTTGAAGAAATGTAATCTGAAACATGATATTGAGTGGTGGTTATCCGGTCAGCCCTTCCTGACCTGCAAAGGGGAGCTGGTTGATGCGACAATTGAAGCTATCAGCCATTATTGTGGATACCAGCCGGAACTATCAACCAGCGGCGGTACATCTGACGGGCGATTTATTGCCAGAACCGGGGCTCAGGTTGTAGAGTTGGGGCCTATTAACGCAACCATTCATAAAACCAATGAGTGTGTCAGCGTCTCTGACCTACAGGAATTAAGCCTTATTTATCAGCGTATCATGGAGCAATTATCAAATGATGTCGCCTGAAATGTTGACAGGTCTCTCGACAGAACACCTAGTGGCACTGTCGGGAGGCCACCATTTACAATTTGATGCAACTAAAGCCTTCCTTGCGATGCAACGGGATGCGGCCAATGCTGGCTTTAAATTACAACCAGCCAGCTCGTTTCGTGATTTTACCCGCCAACAGACTATCTGGAATGAGAAATGTCGTGGGCAACGCCCGGTACTGGATGCCGATAGTCAGCCTCTTGATATCAGCAAAATGACCGAAGGAGAAATCTGTGAAGCTATTCTACGCTGGTCTGCCCTACCGGGAGCAAGTCGCCACCATTGGGGAACAGAGCTGGATATCTATGATCCTTTCCTATTGCCTCAGGGTAAAAAGCTATTGCTGGAGCCATGGGAATATGAAGCGGGTGGTTATTTTGAGCCACTAACTGACTGGTTAACCGAAAATATGTCCCGCTATGACTTCTATCGTCCATTTACCCGTGACTGTGCACTGGGTGTAGCCTATGAACCGTGGCATATCAGCTATTGGCCTCTTTCTCATGAAGCAGAATGTCTATTCAATGAGCAGACTCTGTTAAATGCATGGCAGGATCGTGATATTGCCGGTATTGACTGGCTGACAGCTAACCTCTCCTATGTTTTTAAAAAATACGTTAAAACAGAAGGAGAATCATGCACTGGTTAACAGATTATTGGTGGATAGTCCTGCTCTTACTCGCTGGGGTTATTATTAACGCGATAAAAGAACTCAGCCGCCTCAATCCCAAAAAATTTTTGGATAACAAACCGGAACTTCCTCCTCATCGGGATCTTAATGCTTCATGGGATGATGAGGACGACTGGCCTCAGGCGAATGGTAAAAAGAGTGATCATCAAAAGGATGATCAGAAGAAATAACCCAATCTTTCCATTGTCTGGCAAGTATTTCATCAATATTTGCCAGAGCATGGGCCGTTTCTTCCCGCCAGCATTTCAACAATGCTTTACGCCCATTCAGTGATAAGTCATGCGCACATTGCTCAATCTCTATTTTTTGTTGAAGATGTTTCCTCAACGCCGGTAAAGCCAGATCACTTACCAACAGCAAGCGTTGCAACGCAAAGTAAGAAGACGACAAGGAACGATGAGCAAATGCAAAACCAGCCAGCTCCCGCCAGTCATTTTCATTAAGCTGATTATCATTGTTATGCTCAACAGGTAGCGCAAACCCAGTCAACGACTCTAGCCAACTTGCATCACGGGATAACTGCTGTTGTGCAGCTCGGGCCAACCATTTCCCCTGTTCACTCAAGGGTAGAATCGCCATTGCAGCATAACAACCACTACTCGCTTCAAGGTGTGTTCCCATCCTCACTAACTGAAAACCACATTTTTGCCAAAGTGACCAGAGTTCAGTGGTATAACCAAAACTAACGGAAATAAAGTCCAGCTTTTGGGTTCGGGCTACCTGACACTGCTGAGTAATCAGACGTTGTGCAATCCCCATACGTCGGTATTGTGCCTGAACAGCAATACGGCTGACTCTCTGTGAACGCATCACTGCTGCCTGCGGAAATCCTGCATGAGCAGCCAGAGACTGGGCTACCAGATTACCTCTCGGACGACGACGACCAGCCCATATTTCATGCGCCAGTGTCGGAGATAACCCGCCTTCATTCACCATCCACAGAGCACCAATCAATTGTGGATTAGCATTATCGGAACTGGACATGGCAGCAAGGAATGTCATTCCATTGCCATCCAGTAACCGACGTAAATCGAGGGGAGACGTACGATAATGTGCGCTTGCCAGTAATCCGTAAAACTGCCGCAATAACTGGGGCTGTTGTAACCACGTTTCCTGATTAATAGACTGAAAAGACAAATTATTTTCAATATTAGGATCAGGTAATAACGATGAAAACAAATTGTTGTCATCAAATAGTAGAGCGTTATCCAGCCACTTTTCCAGCGGATCATTTTCAGACCAGCGCATTGGCGTTTTCAGCTCCCTAATCTGACAATCAGGCAAAGCAGCACAGAATTTCAATAAGAATCCTCGCCCGGTGCCTTCGTAACCCTGCACTGTTGTGGTCATTAGTACACGTGGAAAATGGCGTATCAACTCAGATAACTGCGGTGTCGGAATTGCTGCCGCTTCATCAATCAAAAGCCAGTCAGCACTGCTCTGTTGTGTGTCTGTATTTCCTTGTTGCCGACACGCATTCTCCCGGATAAATTTCAGTAAATTATCAACTGACCAGAATGGTATTTGCTGCGCGTCAGAAACTGTGGCGCTATTCTGAAGGCCATCTTCAAGCCTATTATTAAAAGATTCAGCATAGCGCCGAATGACTTCAGTTGTTATTTTTGCCGGAGCACATAACCAGCAACTTCCCTGCCACTGACGAGCCAGCATTCCTGCAAGTGCAGATTTTCCTCGCCCGCGTGGCGCAGTAACTACCCAGACCCCTTGTGAAACCTGTAGCAATTGCTCAAGAATGAGCTGCTGGCCTGCTGTCGGATCCCCATCCGGCATCTTCCACGACAAAGTCTGAGGCAATAACGATGTCTTAAAAGGCTTGTCCTGCCGCCATAATAAACAGTCAGGAGAATTGAGGATCTGTTGTTGAATATGCTGAATGAAATGGGGGGTTGGGATCACACCGGCAGATTCATTCCAGCGAGAGCTGTCTTCATCTGGTAAATCAACCCATTGTGACCAGACAGGAACGCGCATCACCAACCAACTTCCTGCTTTTAGAGTCCCTGCTAGTATTGCTAATGCTTCGGCATTAAAGCCTCGGGTGGCATCAAAGACCCCGTGCAAAAATTCACGCCCCAGTAAACCGACTGCTTTTGTTGGCTCAACAGAATCGGGAGTACCAGATGCTACGGTTATCCATTCCCCCTGTAGCTGGTTTTTCAGAGAGGCAACAATCTGTTTACTCCACTGATTTTCTCCGCTGAGCACCAGTAAACGACGCTGCCCCTGTCGTTGCATCTGCTCCTGCAACGTTTTCCATTCAAAATCCATTCCTGTCATGATTTTCCAATCACAATGGATAATATACCTGCCGCAATTAATGGGCCAACCGGAACGCCTTTAAATAAAGCAACACCGAGCACCGTGCCAACCAGTAATCCGGCTACTGTCGATGGCTGACTTGACATCAGGGATACTCCTCTGCTTCCCAGCCATGACACAAGAACGCCGACAGCAATAGCAAGCAATGATTTCCAGTTTAGGAATGAGCTGAATATATCCTGTGCAGATATTTTGCCACTTGCAATAGGAGCCATAACACCGATGGTGAGAATTAAAATTCCCAGTGTCAGGCCATATTTTTCGACCCAGGGGAAAAATTGATTCAAGGGAGTAATTCGGACAACGAGCAAAAACAACATTGCCAACGTTACCGTCATGTTATGACTGATAATTCCAAGCCCTGCCAACACTAACAAAATGAGTAAAGTAGGATCAATGTGACTCATCATTTTCTGTTCCATATATACATCCTGATATAGAGCAGAATGATAACTTAATTATTAGACATGTAAGTAGAAATATTAATATCAGTGGAAATATAGTCAATGAGTCACTATATTTTATAAAAAATAGTTGCGAATACGTAGTTAATCTTTCAAATTATCTTTCTGACAGATATTGATGCTTTTATAAGGTGAATGCGGAAAGGTCACGAGGCACTTCCTCGGCAACAGGAAGCGTTCATACAGGAAATATGAAAAAATCAGCACTTTTAATCACAATCAGTATGTTATTAACAGGTTGTACTACTCAATGGATACCAGCAAGGAGCAATCCAACACCTTTTCATGAAGCAGATTTGGAGTGTCAATCAAACGCTCTACAGCAATTCCCGGTGAAAAATGAAGTAGCCCAAACTTCTCACCTCAAAACCGTCAGAAATTCCTGTGGTAAAGATTGCACATATATGCAAAGCGTTCCTATGACTGAAAGTTATATCATTGACGTTAACGAAAGTTCCAGAAATCAGGTCTATCGTTTTTGTATGCAGCAAAAAGGCTGGAAGCAAAAAACAAATTACTGGCTGTAACCTGCCATAGCTGGGTATCCGCCCTGAAAACATCTTATTATGAAATCAAAGGTGCTCTAGTGTACAGAGCACCTTTGTTTTTTATACCCGCATGTTTGATACAAAATCAGCCATCATTCAAGCAAGGTAATCGTTTGCGTCATTAATCCAAAATAACGCCAATCCGGTGAGCTACCTCTTCGTACGCTTCAATTAAGCCACCAAGACTCTGGCGAAAACGATCTTTATCCATTTTATCCATTGTCTGCTTGTCCCACAGCCGGCTGCCATCTGGTGAAAATTCGTCACCTAGCACCACTTTCCCTTTAAACAGACCGAATTCCAGCTTAAAGTCCACCAAAATTAAACCGGCATCATCAAATAATTTACCCAAGACTTCATTCGCTTTATAGCTCAGGCGCTTCATTTCAGCTAAATGCTCTTTGCTAACCCAACCGAAAGTTTCGCAATAAGATTCATTCACCATCGGATCATGCTTATCATCATCTTTCAGAAACAAATCAAACAAAGGAGGATTCAGTAACATTCCTTCTTCCACGCCAAGACGCTTCACCAGCGAACCAGCCGCACGATTGCGGATAACACATTCAACCGGCACCATATCAAGCTTCTTAACCAGAGATTCATTATCTGACAGCAACTGTTCCAGTTGGGTGGGAATACCCGCTTCTTCCAGCTTACTCATAATAAAGTGGTTAAATTTATTGTTTACCATTCCCTTACGATCAAACTGTTCAATGCGTTCACCATCCAATGCTGATGTATCATTACGGAATTCCAGCACAAGCAAGTCAGGATTATCAGTGGCATACACTGTTTTTGCTTTTCCACGATACAACTCAGCTTTTTTCTGCATATTACACTCCAGAGATATGACATCTTTAAACGGACTATTAAACAAAAAATTTTACCTAAATATATAAAGGGGCCGAAGCCCCTTTATATATTATTTATTTGTAGATTTGCTAAATGCTGCTTGTAGCACCTCTACCATTTGATCATTTTCAGACTGAGTCAGCGGCTTACCTTTTTCGCTGATAAATTGCAGGCTGCTCCGGTTATCCAAATCACCCACCTGTAACTTATAGTTACCTTCGCTGATAGTTGGTGCTTCCACACCTAACGCTTTCCAGCCGGAAGAGGACAAACCTTTATAGGTAACCTCTATCGCACCAGTCGAACGGGTACGATCGTTCACCTGCATACCTATGCTTTCCAACGCGTAAGGCAGCCTGTTCCAGATTACGTTATATGGTGCACGGACGATAATTTGTGGCAATCCTGTATTATCACCGCCACTTTGTACCGATAAAGCACCATCATTCTGCGTATTATGCTGAGCTGAAGCTTCTTTTTGATCGTTCAGATAACCAGTCAGCGCATTTAGCATCAAGGTGTTGTAACGCTGGATTTCCGACGGGGTGTTAATCGATTTATCACCCTGTTCCAGACCTGCACCTGAAACTGTTAAAACAATTTGGTAGCCCTGCTGAACCACAGAAATGTGGTAACGAACCTTATAAGGAACATTTTCATCTGATCGAGGCCACAAAATCCAGTCAGTTGTCAATGTCTGGGCTGCGTCATCTTTCTGGCTAATCGGATAGCCTTTTTCCGCCAGAAAACTATTTACTTGTGACCACAATTTGCTGTACTCAGGGGTATTTTCAAGCAACAGCTTACTGCTTTGTGCGCTACTTTCAACACGGGAACCCGCTAATAGCGCCACGGCCTGCAACGGTGGGCGTATATCAACTGATTTTCCGACATTCCCTTGTGGATCCACAGATGGAATATCATATTCACCATTTTGCAGAGGTAAGTTCATCCCAGCAGGAATATTCAATAACTTCAGAGGGGGGGTATCAAGATAAGATTCATCACCACTCACTTGATGTTTATAGCTCTGATCGCTGGAACAGGCTGCCAGCAAAACGACCAATGACAGGCCAGCAACCTTCATGACCTTCGATTTTTGCAATAATGTTGCCATTAAAATTCCCTAAATTTTACAGTAATTCAGCCATTTTCAAGGCATTCTCAACTGAAATTTGCCCTTCTTGCGTCAGCGGAACCATTGGCAGACGCAATGTGTCGCTGGCAATCAGTCCCAGTTTATGACATGCCCATTTAGCTGGTGCCGGGCTAGGTTCAACAAATAGTTTATGATGCAATTCCTGCAGGCTACTGTTCAGGCTACGCGCTTTCGCAAATTCACCACGAGAAGCCAACTGGCAAATTTGTGCCATTTCTGCTGCCGCTACATTCGCTGTTACAGAAATCGTTCCTTTTCCGCCAAGATACATAAAGTCGAGAAAACTTGCATCATCACCACTTAGCAGAATAAAACTTTCATCATTAACCAGTTCTTGGATCTGGCTGACACGACTTAAGTTCCCCGTTGCTTCCTTGATTGCGACAATATTTTTCAGTTTCGCTAAACGTGCAACAGTCGGTGGCAGCAAATCACATCCGGTACGCGATGGTACATTATACAGAATTTGTGGTAAGTCGGTATTCTCAGCTATTGCTTTATAGTGCTGATACAAACCTTCCTGCGAAGGCTTATTATAATAAGGTGTCACAGACAGGCAACCAACAACACCTGTATTTTCAAAGCATCGGGTCAGCGATATTGCTTCCGCAGTAGCATTCGCGCCTGTTCCGGCAATAACAGGAATACGACCATCAGCTAATTCGAGTGTTGTCAGTACAACATCGACATGTTCATCATGGTTAAGCGTGGCACATTCCCCGGTTGTTCCGACAGAAACAATTGATGCCGTACCACTGGCAATATGGTAATCAATCAATTTTTTCAAACTGCTCTTATCAACCCGGCCAGTTGAATCCATCGGTGTGATTATCGCAACCATACTACCTGTAAAATCGAAGTGACCACTCTCCATTACCATTTCCTCTACAATGAGTCTTACACTACAAATAAGAAAATCATGGTACTTTCTTGTCATAAGGAAGGAAACTCTTTGGCCCTATGATTTCGATGATTTTTGTTAATATCAAGTGTAGACAATTAAACAGAGATTATAATCGTGCTCCATCTCTTATAAATGCCATTGACCTTCTCTTGATCATTTTTTATGTTTAGTAGCGACATGTACCCGCAGCCATCGACCATAGATAAGGAAAATCGCTTTGCCGAAATCAAAACAACATTTTTTAGTGCTCACAGCTCTTGGTGTAGATCGCCCCGGGATCGTCAACACCATCACCCGCCTTGTTAATACATGCGGCGGCAATATTGAGGACAGCCGTCTGGCAATGTTTGGCGAAGAATTTACCTTTATTATGTTGCTGTCCGGTAGCTGGAACGCAATTACTCTGATTGAATCGACCCTGCCACAAAGAGCCGCTGAACTCGAATTACTTGTTGTAATGAAGCGTACCCGTAGTGGCGCGGCAAAAAAATTTCCCTCTACTATTTCAGTTCGGGTCGATGTGGATGATTCTCCCGGCATCGTCGAGCGTTTTACTAATCTGTTCACAACCCAGAATTTCAATATTGCTGAATTGGTTTCAAAAACGCACCCCGCTACTGAAAATATGCCCGCACGGCTGCAAATACAAATCACAGGCCATAATCCATTAGATGATAAAGGCGTTGTATTTAAAGAAACCTTTCAGCACCTATGTGCAGAGTTAAATGCTCAAGGCAGTATCAGTGTACAGGAAGTGTTGGGCGACAATACGGTTGACTGGATAAAAACAAATAATGATAAAAAAGTGAAATAGATATTTTTGATTAACTGTATCTATAAAAAATAGAGAGAAAAAGCAATGTCTTATTCAATCGGTGTACTTGCTGGAATGGGACCAAGATCAACGGCACCTTTTATCGACATGCTCGTTAATGCATCCCAGTATCTTTATGGTGCAAAAAACGATATAGATTTTCCCAAAATGCACATCATCTCTTTACCAACTCCTTTTTATCCGGGGCAAGCTATTGATGATGTGAAAATGGTTCAAACATTACAAACGGGTATTGCAGATTTAGTTAAAGCAGAAGTAAATCTGATTGTGATTCCCTGCAATATTGCGCACATATATTACAGTGAAATAGAAAAGGCCTGTATCGGTATACCTGTCTTACATATCGCTGATTGTGCACTCCAAAAAATAACACCTGATGACACAAAAATAGCAATCATTGGTACGGAACCCACCATTGAAGCCGGATTCTATCAGGCCCGTATTCAGGCTATAGGGAAAGAACCTGTTTCATCGGCAAAATTGCGTAATCACACAACAAAACTGATTACGTTAATTAAAGAGAAAGGGTTTGAGCATGAGGAGGTTGTCGCTATCTGGGAGACAATATTATCCTGTGCGCAGGCATTAAAGGTGCATGTATTACTGATTGCCTGTACTGATATCAGCCCCCTTATAAAAAACAAGAGAAACCAGTCACTGAAGATAGTGGACACAGCTTCCAGTCTGGCGGAAGCTACTATTCATTCATTTTATGAATTAAGGGGCAACCCGAAAGATTAAAAATATACATGTAGTGAACATATAAGAATATTAGTGTATAAAACCAGTTAGATAAAAACGACTAAACGGAGAATACGTGATGAGTCCATTGAAAGCCGGAGATAAGGCACCACAATTCAGCCTACCTGACCAAGATGGTGAAAACATTAACTTATCTGACTTCAAAGGTCAGCGTGTTTTAGTTTATTTCTACCCCAAAGCAATGACCCCGGGCTGTACTGTTCAGGCATGTGGTTTGCGCGATACGATGGATGAACTGGAAAAAATTAATGTTGTCGTATTAGGCATCAGTACAGATGCTCCCGAGAAATTATCCCGATTTGTCGAGAAAGAAATGCTGAATTTTACTCTGCTTTCCGATGTTAATCATCAAGTTGCCGAACAGTTTGGTGTTTGGGGTAGAAAACAGTTTATGGGCAAAGTCTATGATGGCATTCATCGCATCAGTTTTCTGATTGATCCTGCGGGTAATGTTGAACACGTTTTTGATAAATTCAAAACAAGTGATCATCATCAAGTTGTTCTGGATTATCTACAACAGCATTCATCCTGAAATCTGATGTAGCTGGTAGCAAGTCAAGTAACACAGTCCTCCGTCTGACTGACGGAGGATGCCACAAACTCCTGTAGAATAAATTAGCTGTTTTTATGCCTTCCCTGCACGATCAGTGCAATCGCAGAAACTATATGAAGTAACGACATACGTATAATGTGGCTTGCCATCACAATACCTACATTAACCTTCATCGCCATAGCGGCAAATAACATTGCTTCCATACTGCCGGGCGCCCACGAAAGGATCAGCAAGTGCATTGGGTAATCCATCACCTGTGCCGTCACTGCTGCAACTAAAACTGTGATGGTCAGTGCGATAAATACAGATTGTATGGAAGACCAAATATTACTAATCAATGCTGAAAACGGAAACGCACTAAAATACAAACCAATCCTCATGCCCATTAACCCCATTGATAATAAACTGAGCAATTCAGGCAGCTTCAGTGTTACATCAGACAGATAGTGAACAGCAATAGCAACAACCAATGAAGTCAGCATATAGGGTGCCGGAATATGTAAACGCTCCAACAAAACGCCGACGATATAACCTCCGGCGGCAATCAGGATCAACCAGCCAATAATGCCGGGTGTATAAGAAAAGGGTGCTGCTTCAATCACTGGAGGAGGATTTAATCCGGTAATAATCCCGGCAATAATAATCAAGACGACCAAACGAATGGCATGGGAGATAACAATTTTCTGTGGCGGGGTTTTGGAATGTTCAGTCAGCACTAAGATCGCAGCCAACGCACCGGGAACAGCACCCAATACTGACTCTGTGCGTGTCCATCCCATTTTCCGGTGAAACCAAAAATAACCGACATTAAATTGCAGGATCAGGCAGATTAATAATGCGGGGAGCAGCATCAGGATATCTCGCCCTTCTTCCATCGGTAATCCTTTGACCATCAACCCGATAGAGCTTCCTAATACAATTTGGACCACAGTCAGGCTATGTTTTGGTGCTGTAAGTGATATTCTCAGCCGGGATGCAATAATAACAGCCGCCATTGCTCCAAACATATATGCCAGAGGTAGCCCCAGCAGTGACAAAACCCATCCTAAAAGCATGCAAGGTATAACACTTAACAGTGATTTCACCGCCACTCCTTAGTTCAGTCTGTTTATTTGAATTTTTATCAAAATTACTGCAATAATTTCAAATTACGGCGATAACTCTTCTGATTTATCTTCCGGCCAGACATTAATAACAGCTTTAATCAGCGTCGCCAATGGAATCGCGAAAAAAACGCCCCAAAAACCCCACAATCCGCCAAAAATAATGACGGAAATAATGATAATAAGCGGATGAAGATTAACTGCTTCTGAAAATAAAATAGGAACAAGCAGATTACCGTCTAATCCCTGAACAACCAGATAAGCAATAAATAGTGTCCAAAAATCTGCGCCTAATCCCCACTGAAATAGGGCCACTACAATGACAGGAATAGTCACTATTACCGTGCCTACATAGGGAATCAAAACAGATAAACCAACCAGAACAGCAAGTAACATGGAATAATGCAACTCAAAGAAAGCAAATACAGCATAAGTACAAATGGTTAAAATAACCATCTCCACAACTTTTCCCCGAATATAATTCGTAATCTGCTGATTCATCTCATACCATAATTGCCCGGCTAAACCGTGATTACGCGGTAATATACGCTGGAATGCCGCTACCATTTTATTTTTATCTTTCAACAGGAAAAATACCATTAAAGGAACAATAATCAGATAAATAGAGAGCGTCATCAGGCCAATCAAAGACGCTACAGAAAATTTAAATACAGATTCTCCCGCTAAAGAAAATTTATTGCGCAGATTTTCGGCAAACATATCAATGATACCGACATCAACTAAAACAGGGTAACGAGAGGGAAAAGTCCGGGCGTATTCCTTAAAGCGATTAAGCATATTCGGCAAATCGGAAAACAGATTGAGTCCCTGTTGCCAGACTGTTGGGGCAACAATCAGGATAATCAATGCACTGATCCCCATAAAAATGGCTAATACGATTGTCACTGAAAGAGTACGACTACAACCCAGCTTTTCTAATTTTACCGTCGGCCATTCCAATAAATAAGCCAACACAATCGCAGCAAGAACAGGAGCTAAAATACCATTGAAAAAATAAATTATGCCAAAGCCAGCCAGCAAAATGAATGATAGTGCAGCAACTTGCGGATCAGCAAAACGGCGGCGATACCATTGCATGATCATATCCAACATAAACCAAACTCCTTAATAACAATACTTAATGACTATTTTACTAAAAGTGCTTACGGCTGATCGATTTTAAGTTAACCTTAGCTATCATACACGTATCCTGAAATTGATAGCTAACTGGGCACAGCATTTTATAAAAATCGTTTTATGAGAATCGCTCTATGAAAAAAACATCTACTAAACCCCTGATAGCGATACTGGTCAGTCTAACACTATTTGGCAATAGCCCTGCATACTCTGTACCTACTGACGAAACATTACCAGATATTGGTACAACCGCTGCATCCACTCTCAGTACCAATCAGGAAATAGAGATGGGTGACTTCTATATCCGTGAAATACGTGCTGGAACACCCTTGATTTATGATCCTCTATTAACACAATACATCAATAAATTAGGCCAGAGGCTCGTCAACCATGCTGATGCAGTGAAAACACCTTTTCACTTTTATATCGTCAATAATCCTAACATTAATGCGTATGCCTTTTTCGGTGGCAACGTTGTACTCCACTCTGCTCTGTTCCGTTACAGCCGAAATGAAAGCGAACTGGCTTCAGTTATGGCCCATGAAATATCTCATGTAACACAACGCCATTTGGCTCGTATGATGGAAGATACACAGCGAAAAGCACCACTGGCATGGGCCGGCACACTTGGATCTATCTTACTGCTAATGGCTAACCCTCAGGCAGGAATGGCAGCCCTGAGTGGTACGCTGGCTGGTTTTTCACAAGGTATGATCAGCTTTACTCGTGAAAATGAGCAGGAGGCAGATCGTATCGGTATGCGAATATTAAGCCGGGCTGGGTTTGATCCTTATGGAATGCCTAATTTTATGCAAACTTTGAGTGAGCGAACTTTGCACAACTCAGAAATTCCAGAAATTTTATATACCCATCCACTGCCTGATAGCCGTTTAGCTGATGCCCGTAACAGAGTCAATCAATACCCGAAAAAATCTATTCCGGAATCACAGGAATATCTACTGGCCCGGGTACGAATTTTGACACTAGAATCCACACTAAGCTCAGCCTATATTGAAGATCTGCTCAATAAGTACAGTCATGGAACGCCAAAAGAACAAATTTCGGCCTCTTATGGGCGGACTCTGCTACTGACTAAACAGAAAAAATATGTCGAAGCCAGAAAAGTGCTCACCCCGTTATTGAATAACCAGCCAGATAATATCTGGTTTATTGATGCAATGACGGATATCGATATTGAACAAAAACAATATGAGCAGGCGATTACCCGCTTACAGCAAGCCTTACAGAAACACAAAAATAACTCTGTGCTGCAAATCAATCTTGCTAACGTATATATCGAAGCCAAACAGTATTCGAAAGCATCACAACTGCTATTCCAATACACCTTCAGTCATCCGGATAGTTTAACTGGTTGGTCACTAATGGCCGAAGCAGCAAGCAAACAGGGGAAACGCAGTGAAGAACTGTCAGCTTACGCCGAAACAATGGCATTACAGGGTAAATTTGATATGGCAATCAATTATCTTAGTCAGGCCAGTGCATTAGCAAAACTGAACAGCTATGATCAGGCCCGTTACGATGCTCGTATCGACCAGTTACGCAAGCTGCAACAGCGCTATAGCCAATATAAGAAATGAGGTTCTTTTATATGCAACATGTTATTTTTTATCATAACCCCCGCTGTTCAAAAAGCCGGGAAACGCTTAAGTTAGTTCAGGAACTCGGTATTACACCAGAAGTTATTCATTATCTCGATACTCCCCCAACAGCAGGACAACTGGCTGTTTTACTGAAACAACTGGGGTTCGGTGATGCCCGCCAATTAATGCGAACAAAAGAAGAATTGTATAAAGAACTAGAGCTTGGTAATAGTGAACTCACGCAAGAAGCCTTACTTCAGGCAATGGCTGATAATCCTAAGCTCATAGAGCGCCCGATTGTTGTTGCAGGAGATAGAGCACGTTTAGGGCGACCACCAGAACAGGTCAAAGAGATTTTGGGCAATTAATCATTAAAAAAGTGATAGGGAAGTCTGCTTTGTACCTCTATCACTTTTTTCTGATCTGGCGTACTAAAGATCAAGAATATCTTTTACGAATGGGATAGTCAGTTTACGTTGTGCCACAATAGAAGCGCGGTCAAGCTCATCCAACGTTCTGAATAGCGTTTGCATTTCTCTGTCAAGCCGCTTTAACACAAAACGCCCCACATCTTCAGGTAATTCAAATCCCCGTAACTTAGCTCGTAATTGCAATGCCTGAATTTTTTCATCATCAGACAAAGGCTGCAATTTATAGATCTGCCCCCAATCAAGCCGGGATGCCAAATCTGGCAATGTTAAATTAATTTGCCGGGGTGGACGATCTCCGGTGATCAACAGACAGGTTTTGCCAATCTCTACAATTCGGTTATAAAGATTAAAAATAGCCATTTCCCATACCGGATCACCTGCGATACATTCAACATTGTCAATGCACACCAATGATAAATGTTCCATACCATCAAGAACTTCCGGAACAAAATATGCACGTTTATCGAGTGGCACGTATCCGACAGCCTCTCCTTGCTGGGACAGTTCGGCACAGGCTGCGTGGAGCAAATGACTCTTGCCCCCGCCATCGCGGGACCAAAAATAGATATAACTGCCATGTGACTGACTAATAGCCAATTTTATTGCGGCTAATAAAGAAGAATTCTCACCTGCAAAAAAACTGGCGAATGTTTCATCATCTGGCAAATATAAGGGCAATGAAAGCTGCGCCGGTGTATTCAGAAGCACCTCAAACAGAATGGATAACGAACAGCATTAAGTTTACCATAGAAACCAAGTTTACCACAAAAAACGATAGCAAATGAAATGAATACTTAGTTTAAGATAGTAGCTGTCGTTGGCACTCGCTTTTTCATGAAAAAAGAAAAATAAAGCAAAGAAATAGTAAAAATTTATTTTTAATAAAAATTATCATTGACATATATTCAATATTATTCCTTTCTTTCGCTTCAGAACATTATTTATACTGAACACCACAAAATACTCTTTGTCGAAACTGTGTTTAAAATCACCATTGGTTATGACATATCCGAAATGAATAATATGACCTATGCTGAACTCCATGAGCATTAAAAATAACAATCAAGATAGAAAATAGAAAAACTTAAAAATATCAGATAACAAACTGAGAATTATCTATTAATTAATAATAATTATCTTTCTTTATCAGACTGCGAAATGATCAGAGCACTTGCTTCTTTCAAGACCTCAATAATTTCACCTTTATCTAAATCACCCTCAATAGATATGGAGCTACCATCATTTTTAGTGATAGATATTTTTAGATTACGTTCACCACCTAAAAGAGCAATTAATGATTTTCTTAAACCATCAAGATACCTTAAATTATCTTTAATAAACGTGAGCGTCCGCTTAGCTATATTGAGTGTTTTCAAATCCGAGCCGATTGGATTAACTTCTATATTAAATTTTTTAAGCTCTGTATAAAATTCTTTTTCCAATGATTTATCTATATATAGAGTAATATTATTTATGCTTTCCATTTTATCCCTCAATATTTTTCATCTTTGAGTGTTTGTACTTACAAGTATAGTAAAAGATTATGACAAAAAGATAGCAAATCGATAAGTAGGAATGAGGTGAAATTAAGCAACTATAGGGATATCAAGAGAAATTAGCCAATATTTTCCTAATAAAAAAATAAGAGAAAGAGTTCGTTGAAAATCCCTTTCTCTTAAAGGAAAACCAATACAAATTATTTTATGATTTCACTCGCTTTTTTATCATCACTGAGTGATTCCACAGAAGAACTAATATACGGTTCATCCGGGCGAATGATACTAATCAACTTGAAAATCAGACTCATACCAATACCAACTACCGTTGCCAGTGCCATACCTTTCAGCTCTGCTGCACCAATTTGGATTTTCGCACCACTCACGCCGATAATCAGAATGACAGAAGTCAGGATCAGGTTCTGAGCTTTGCTGTAATCTACTTTTGAATCAATCAGTACTCGTATACCAGATGCACCGATCACACCATACAGTAATAAAGATACGCCTCCCATTACCGGAACCGGAATTATCTGGATCGCAGCCGCCAGTTTACCGACACAAGAAAGTAAAATCGCCAGAATCGCTGCTCCGCCAATGACCCATGTGCTGTATACGCGAGTCAGAGCCATTACACCAATGTTTTCGCCATAAGTGGTATTTGGTGTTGAGCCAAAGAACCCTGAAATAATCGTTGAAAAACCGTTGGCAAACATCGAACGGTGCAATCCCGGATTTTTCAGCAGATCTTTTTGCACTATATTGGCTGTTACGACCAAATGACCAACATGCTCCGCAATGACAACCAGTGCCGCAGGCAAAATCGTCATAATAGCAAACCACTCAAAACGCGGAGTGTAAAAAGTTGGCAATGCAAACCATGGCGCTTCACGTACTGGTGTAAAATCTACAACTCCCATAAAAAAGGATAGCGCATAACCCACCAGCACCCCTATCAGGATTGGAATGATCGCCATAAAACCGCGGAACATGACTGAACCCAATATTGTCACAGCCAGTGTAACCATTGAGATGATAAGATTCGTCGTATTAACATCCGTTCCCGCAGCAGGACGTAGCCCGGCCATATCAGCAGCAACCCCTGCCAGCTCCAGACCAATCACTGCAACAATAGCTCCCATTGCAGCAGGAGGAAATATCACATTAAGCCAGCCTCTTCCCGCGATTTTAACAATCAGGGAAACCAGACAGAACAGCAATCCACAGACAATAAATCCGCCCAGTGCCAGTTCATACCCTAAAGGCAGCAACAATAATACAGGAGATATAAAGGCAAAACTGGATCCTAAATAAGCCGGGATCCTTCCTTTACAAATAAACAGATAAAACAGTGTTCCAATACCATTAAACAATAAAATTGTGGCGGGATTAATTTTAAACAGAATGGGAACCAGAACTGTCGCCCCAAACATCGCAAATAAATGTTGCAAACTTAACGGAATGGTCTGTCTTAACGGTGGTCTTTCATCTACCCCAATAGTCCGACGGGTCACTATCTATGTCCTCTTATGTTTTACTAGGAACCAAAAAAAAGCCGACTTTTCAGCCGGCTAAAAATATTATTTTGTACCAAATATCTTATCGCCTGCATCCCCCAGGCCAGGAACAATATATCCATGCTCATTAAGGCACTCATCAATTGATGCAGTATATAATTCAACATCAGGATGTGCTTTTTCCAAAGCGGCAACCCCTTCCGGAGCAGCAACCAGAACCAAAACCTTAATAACAGGGCATCCTGCTTTTTTCAGCAAATCAATGGTGGCAATCATAGAGCCACCTGTTGCCAGCATCGGATCAACAATCAACGCCATACGCTCATTGATATCAGAAACCAGTTTCTGAAAATAAGGTACAGGTTCAAAAGTTTTTTCATCACGATAAACACCAACAACACTGATGCGGGCGCTCGGAATATTTTCCAGAACACCATCCATCATTCCCAGACCTGCACGCAGGATAGGCACAACAGTAATTTTCTTCCCTTTAATCTGGTCTATTTCTACCGGACCACACCATCCCTCGATGGTCACTTTCTCAGTTTCTAAATCAGCAGTTGCTTCATATGTCAGAAGACTTCCCACCTCTGAAGCCAGTTCACGAAAGCGCTTAGTGCTTATATCATGATCACGCATCAGGCCCAGTTTATGTTTAACGAGTGGGTGTTTAACCTCAACGATCTTCATGGGTTTCTCCTACTGTATATAGCCGGCAGATAAAAAAATCGCGGGATTATACCTCCTTTTTGGGATCAGGCAACTATCAATATATTGATTTTTAGCAACTACAAGTCATTTTTTCCTATTTTTTATCCGCAATAAACCTGCATAAAGCTATCGCAAACGTTTGCCTTGGCTGTTAGAATTATTCCGTTCTGTTTTATTCATTCAAATGCAACCGCCTGGGAGCTACGCAGTGACCAACAAAACCTCTCTTAGCTATAAAGATGCTGGTGTCGATATTGATGCTGGTAATGCCTTAGTCAATCGTATCAAAAGTGTAGTGAAACAGACCCGACGCCCGGAAGTAATGGGGGGATTGGGTGGCTTTGGTGCATTATGTTCTCTGCCACAAAAATATCGTGAACCTGTTTTAGTTTCTGGCACAGATGGTGTGGGGACTAAATTACGTCTGGCCATGGATCTGAAGCGCCACGATACAATCGGCATTGATTTGGTCGCCATGTGCGTTAACGATCTGGTAGTTCAGGGAGCTGAACCTCTGTTCTTCCTTGATTACTATGCAACAGGGAAATTAGATGTTGATACCGCCTCGAGCGTTATAACCGGCATCGCGGAAGGCTGTAAACAAGCAGGCTGTGCTCTGGTCGGTGGAGAAACAGCTGAAATGCCGGGCATGTACCACGGTGAAGATTACGATGTTGCAGGCTTCTGTGTCGGTGTAGTTGAAAAATCAGAAATCATTGACGGCAGCAAAATTCAGGCTGGAGATGCACTCATAGCACTGTCATCCAGCGGGCCACATTCCAATGGTTATTCATTGATCCGTAAAATTCTTGAAGTGAGCCAGACCAATCCCGAGATAACTGAGCTGGATGGTAAAACACTGGCTGATCATCTTCTCGCTCCAACCCGTATTTACGTTAAACCACTGCTTGAACTGATCGAACAAATTGAAATCCATGCGATTTGCCACCTGACAGGGGGTGGTTTCTGGGAAAATATTCCCCGCGTTCTGCCTGAAAATATGCAGGCAAAAATCGACGGCACCAGTTGGCAATGGCCAGCCATTTTTAAATGGCTGCAACAGGCTGGCAATGTCAGCGACCATGAAATGTACCGTACGTTTAACTGCGGCGTCGGCATGATAATTGCCCTGCCTCAGTCTCAGGCAACACAGGCGATTGAATGGCTGAATAAAGCGGGTGAAAACGCATGGCAAATCGGCAGCATCACTGAATCTGATCATAGCGGACAGCAAGTTACGATCAGTTAATAAAAAGCCAGTTAATAGAAAGTGATTCAATGAAGACTATGAAAAAAATTGCGGTCTTAATTTCTGGTAATGGCAGTAATCTGCAATCTATCATTGATGCCTGCCAGCAAAACCGGATTAATGGTCAGATCTGTGCTGTGTTCAGCAATAAAGCTGACGCTTATGGTCTGCAACGCGCTGAAGAATCAGCTATTCCAACCCATTTTCTTAATCCGAAGGAATATTCTGATCGCACAGATTATGACTCCGCCCTGCTTACAGCCATTGATCAATATCAGCCCGATTTAATCGTTTTAGCGGGTTATATGAGGATCCTGTCATCTGACTTTGTGCAGCATTACCGTGGACGACTACTCAATATTCATCCCTCCCTGCTACCGAAATATCCCGGCTTACATACTCACCGTAAGGCGATAGAAAACGGTGATCAGGAACATGGCACTTCTGTCCACTTTGTCACCGAAGAACTTGATGGTGGTCCTGTTATCTTACAGGCCAAAGTGCCCATTTTTGCAGAAGATCAAGAAGAGGAAGTGATTCGACGCGTGCAAACTCAGGAGCATAATATTTACCCGATGGTCATTGGCTGGTTTCTGGAAGGGCGTTTGAGCATGGGCAATAATACCGCCATTTTGGATGGGAAAGTACTTTCTCAACAAGGATATGCTTCAGACTAATCGATATAATTAATTCCAAAATTTATTATTAGTTCCAAAACTACAGCATTGTGTTAAGGTTAGTTAATTAAGCTAAACTTAATCATACTAAGGTAAAAATAATTAACCGGGCACCTTGCTGTACTTTATTACTTCATAATATTCTCTTTGAGAAAAATCAAAACTAAGTTGTCCTTACGTTAAAAACACTGAGGTATCTAATGTCCAGTGGTTCCGAAAATCCACCTGTAAACCTACGCCCACTTGAGCGGGAAGATCTCCCTTTCGTCCACCAGCTTGATAATAATGCCAGTGTCATGCGCTACTGGTTTGAAGAACCTTATGAAGCTTTCGTTGAATTATGCGATCTCTATGACAAACATATCCATGATCAAAGTGAACGCCGTTTTATTATTGAAAGTATGAATTCCAAAGTTGGTCTGGTGGAACTAGTGGAAATTGATTATGTCCACCGCCGGGCTGAGTTTCAGCTCATTATTGCACCAGCTTATCAGGGGCAAGGCTATGCAACAGGAGCAGTTAAACTTGCGATGGAGTACGCATTTTCAGTCCTAAACCTCTATAAACTCTATTTAATTGTTGATAAAGAAAACGAAAAAGCAATTCATATATACAATAAACTGGGATTTTATACTGAAGGAGAGCTTATTGATGAGTTCTTTGTAAACGGCTCTTATCATACTGCTATCCGAATGTGTACTTTCCAGCATCACTATTTTGCTAACAAAATTAGGCATTCCCAGAGTAAAAAGCAGCACTGTTAACCAATGGACCAAATGGAGTAGTAATGTCCCAAGACCGCCTCTATACAGAAAAAGAACTCAGCTGGCTCTCTTTCAATGAACGTGTGCTTCAGGAAGCGGCTGACAAAAGTAATCCACTTATTGAAAGGATGAGGTTTTTAGGGATCTACTCCAATAATCTGGATGAGTTTTATAAAGTCCGTTTCGCCGATGTAAAACGTCGCATTTTGATTAGCGAAGCCCGGGGTTCTGCAACGGGTTCCCGGCAATTATTAAAAAAAATCCAGTCAAAAGTCGCCAAAATCGATCAGGAGTTTGATGAACTCTATAACGATTTATTGTTGGAAATGGCGCGTAATCAGATTTTCCTCATCAATGAACGGCAGATATCCCCGAATCAGCAAATCTGGCTACGGCAGTATTTCCGCCAGCATTTGCGTCCACACATTACGCCTATCGTTATCAATCCAGAAACTAATCTGGTTGAATTTTTAAAAGATGATTACACCTATTTAGCGGTAGAAATTATCCGCGGGCAGGAAACCAAATACGCTTTGCTGGAAATCCCTTCCGATAAAGTTCCCCGTTTCGTTAATTTGCCGCCGGAAATGCCCAAAAGACGCAAATCAATGATCCTGATCGATAACATTCTGCGCTACACACTGGATGAAATTTTTAAGGGCTTTTTTGATTACGACACGCTGAGTGTTTACTCCATGAAAATGACCCGTGATGCTGAATACGATTTAGCGACGGAAATGGAATCCAGCTTGCTGGAATTAATGTCTTCAACACTGAAACAAAGGCTGACAGCCGAACCTGTCCGTTTTGTTTATCAGCGCGATATGCCTGATGAAATGGTCGAATTATTGCGTAGCAAACTGGGGCTTTCCAATGATGACTCAGTAATTGCCGGCAGCCGTTATCACAATTTCAGAGATTTCATTAAATTCCCCAATGAAGGGAACCGGACTCTGCTGAATAAACCAATGCCCCGGCTGCGCCATACCTGGTTTGATAATTTCCGCAATGGTTTTGATGCTATCCGTGAACAGGATGTATTGCTTTATTATCCTTATCACACTTTCGAGCATGTACTGGAATTACTGCGGCAGGCATCATTCGATCCAAGCGTATTATCGATAAAAATTAACATCTATCGGGTAGCGAAAGACTCACGCATAGTTGAATCCATGATCCATGCAGCCCACAATGGCAAAAAAGTGACAGTCGTCGTGGAATTACAGGCACGCTTTGATGAAGAAGCCAATATTCACTGGGCAAAACGCCTGACTGAAGCGGGGGTGCATGTCATTTTCTCGGCTCCCGGCCTGAAAATTCACGCCAAACTGTTTATCATTTCACGCCTTGAAGGGAATGAAATTATTCGTTATGCCCACATCGGTACAGGGAATTTCAATGAAAAAACAGCCCGTTTATATACCGACTACTCCCTAATGACAGCCAAACCCGAAGTCACCAACGAAGTACGCCGGGTATTTAACTTTATTGAAAACCCTTATCGTCCGGTGACGTTTGAGAACTTGATGGTTTCTCCCCAAAACTCACGGGCTATGCTCAATAAATTAATTGATCAGGAAATTGAAAATGCCAGAGCAGGAGAAATTGCAGGTATCACGCTGAAAATAAATAATCTGGTAGACAGAGAATTGGCAGATCGCCTATACGATGCCTCTGAAGCGGGTGTCAAAGTACGCCTTCTGATCCGGGGAATGTGCTCTCTGGTTCCCGGCCAGCCCGGTTTTAGTGAAAATATTCAGGTTACCAGTATTGTCGATCGTTTCCTTGAACATGATCGGGTTTATGTTTTCACTAATAAAGGAGATGAGAAAATCTTCCTTTCTTCCGCAGACTGGATGACACGGAACATTGATTATCGTATTGAAGTTGCCGTTTGTCTGCTTGACCCACTGTTAAAACAGCGTGTTCTCGATATTCTGGAATTACAGTTTAGTGATACGGTCAAGGCTCGTTATATTGATAAAGAATTGAGCAATAGGTATGTCCCACGAGGAAATAAACGTAAAATTCGCGCACAAACTGCCATTTACGATTACCTGAAAAATCTGGAACAGCCTGAATCAAGAGTTTAATTTATGCCGTTGAAACACGATACACCAATGCCTAAACCGCTGGAAATTGCAACCATCGATCTGGGCTCCAATAGTTTTCATATGGTTATCGCCCGAATTGTAAATGGGGCATTACAAGTTATCGGTCGCCTGAAAAAACGGGTTTACCTTGCTGATGGATTCAACGATAAAAATGAACTGAGTGAAGAAGCCATCAAACGTGGTCTTGAGAGTCTTTCGTTATTCGCTGAACGTTTGCAAGGTTTCCCCGCAGAAAACGTCTGCCTTGTAGGAACTCACAGTTTACGGGAAGCAAGTAACGCCGAAGAATTCCTGCAACGGGCCAAAGAAGTCATCCCCTATCCTATTGAGATTATTTCCGGTCATGAAGAAGCCCGTTTAATTTTTATGGGAGTAGAACATACTCAGCCAGAAAAAGGCCGTAAGCTGGTGATTGATATTGGTGGCGGTTCAACCGAGCTGGTTATTGGTGAAGGCTTCGAACCTCTTCTCATTGAAAGCCGCCGTATGGGATGCGTCAGTTTTGCCCGGCAGTTTTTCCCTGATGGGGTGATAAATGAACACAATTTCCGTAAAGCACGGCTTCAGGCAGAACAAAAGCTGGAAAATCTCATCTGGCAATTCCGCACCAAGGGCTGGGATTTTGCTCTGGGGGCGTCGGGTACGATTAAGGCAGTGCATGAATTACTGGTTGAATTGGGTGAAAAAGATGGCCTGATTACACCTGAGCGGCTTCAGATGCTGGTCAAGAGAGTATTGAAATACAAAAATTTCAAATCGCTGGATCTGCCCGGTTTATCGGACGATCGCAAACAGACTCTGGTTCCTGGTCTGGCAATCCTGTGCGGTATATTTGATGCCCTAAATATTCAGGAATTATGCTTGTCTGACGGAGCACTACGTGAAGGCGTTCTTTACGAAATGGAAGACCGTTTCCGCCATCTGGATATCCGTCAGAGAACCGCCAAAAGTCTTGCTGATCACTATAATATCGATCGCGAACAGGCCAGTCGTGTCTGGGATACAGCTAAAACACTGTATGATCAGTGGGCTGCGCAAAATCCGAAACGGGTACAACCACAACTGGAGTCTATCCTGCTCTGGGCTGCCATGCTGCATGAAGTTGGCTTAAGTATTAATCTGAGTGGCCTGCAACGGCACTCTGCCTATATCCTGCAACATACTGATTTGCCTGGTTTCAACCAAGAGCAGCAATCATTACTGGCAACACTGGTTCGTTATCACCGCAAAGCGGTTAAAGTTCATGAGCACCCTCGTTTCTATTTGTTTAAGAAAAAGCAATATCTTCCTATGCTCCAGATATTAAGATTAGCAACACTGCTGAATAATCAGCGTCAGTCCACAACAACACCTGAGTCACTGACACTGGAAACGGATCATGGGCACTGGATACTTTCTTTTCCGAGAAACTATTTAACTCAAAATACACTAATGCAACTGGATTTAGAAAAAGAGCAAGCTTACTGGAGTGATGTGACAGGCTGGCATCTACATATCCAAGAGGAATCAACTTAACGATATCGTATTATGAAAAAGAAAAAGAAAACCGCTCAGATTACAAAATTAATTCTGCTTATCAGCTTTCTGATTTTATTTGGGCGTTTTATCTATTCATCAATTGCAGCGTTAGAACATCATCAGCAAAAAAAGCAAAATATGATGGAACAAAGCAGCGATCTTAAGACAAAATAACATCATTCCTGATAGTGTAATTTTGGCAAAAACTAAAGGTCATATAATGTTACAGCCAGCCTTTAAACCCGATAATACGAATGTTGCCAGCCAGCATTCGCAAAAACTGGCTCTTGCTCGCCAGCATCTATTTTCTCTGTTAATTAACGATAAGCTATTCGTTGATACATTATTAGGACAGGCTGATGCACATGCAAAGATTAGCAATGATCTGCTACTCGAAAAAATTGAAGAAGTACGCTCTTTACTGACCAGCCTGCATGCAGCAGATATCGCAGATATTCTGGAGGCACTGCCTTATGATGAGCGTCTTGCTTTGTGGCGGCTCATCGACAACAACCAGCGTGGTGAAGTTTTGGTGGAAGCTTCAATCCCGGTCTGGGAAAACTTAATTAAGGATATGTCGGATCTGGCGCTGCTTAGAGCAATCGGTACACTGCATGTCGATGAACAGGCTTATATTGTCGAACACCTTCCCAGGGATACCACACACCGTCTGCTGACCTATCTGGAACCCAGCCAGCGCAACCGTATCCGGGAAGTATTACAATACCACAAAGACAGCATCGGCCAGATGATGGACTTTGAATTTGTAACTGTACGGGGCAATGTCACACTCAGTACCGTTCAGCGTTTTCTGCGTTCCCGTGGGTCTATTCCTGCAACAACGGATAAAATCTTTGTTATTGACCGTAAAAACCGGCTTCAGGGGGAACTTCCGCTCACTACCCTGCTAACCAGCGCCCCCGATAAATTAGTCGCCGAAGTGATGAACATAGATACCGTCACTTTTCTGCCGGAGCAAAAAGGTGAAGATGCAGCCAGTGCGTTCGAACGTTATGACCTGATTTCTGCTGCAGTTGTGGATAATAATGGCCGTCTGATGGGACGTCTGACTGTTGAGGATATCGTCGATACCTTAAGCGAAGAGACAGATACCAATATCCGGCGTATGGGTGGCCTGAGCCGTGAAGAAGATGTTTTCGCTCCGGTTGGGCAGGCAGTAAAAACCCGCTGGGCATGGCTAGCCATTAATCTGTGCACTGCATTCGTTGCCTCACGGGTGATCGGTCTGTTTGAACATACCATTTCCCAGCTCGTTGCCCTTGCCACGCTGATGCCTATCGTGGCAGGTATCGGGGGAAATACCGGCAATCAGACCATCACGATGATCGTACGGGCACTGGCACTCCATCAAATCCGGACAGGAAGTTTTCCTTATATTTTATTAAGGGAGCTGGGTGTCGCCCTGATAAACGGTATTATTTGGGGGGGAATTATGGGGCTTGTCACTTATCTGCTCTATGATGACCCAGCAATGGGCGGAGTGATGACCATGGCAATGATACTCAACCTGCTGATGGCTGCCCTGATGGGCGTGCTGATCCCTTTTATTATGATGAGACTGGGCAGAGATCCTGCTATTGGCTCCAGTGTGATGATAACTGCGATTACTGATACCGGTGGTTTTTTTATCTTTTTAGGACTGGCAACCCTGTTTTTGGTTTAATGCGTAAAAAACATCAACTGACTTAACCCGTATATAATACGGGTTAATATTTATCATTTGAAAATATTTTGATGATTATGAAAAGACATTTGATTGGCGGCTCATAATCTTATGATTGATGAAACTCAATAAACTACTCAATAGGCTTTTCAGCATAGTATTTTATTAATTCACTGTGCTCATTAATTATTTCCATTTCTCTGGGATCGTCTTTGTATTTTTCCTTCAACTCATAAAATAATTCATTGGCTTTTTTACAAAATATATCAATCTCATCTTCCAGTAATCGCTTTCTTGCATCAGATAAATCACTATCCCATTCACCTGCAAGATATTCGCAATATTCAGTTTTTTTCATGTATTCTTGCAAATCTTTTGGCATATTATCTCTTAATGCCCATGAAACTCCATGTAGGCAGAAAAAAATCACACTCGATATGATTATCTTTTCCATTTTATTGCTAATTTTCCATACCCAGTGCATTAGGAAAGCTCTCCCTGAGTGTCTCATGGTTGAAGATATTATTACTCTGGCACCTGATTTGTTTCATTGTCACGCTTAGAACACCTGCATAGGAGGTTTAAGCGTGATAATGAAACGCCGATAATTCAATCGGCGTTTTGGCAATTACTACGTTAACTCAGCATCAATAGACTCTTTCGTCCCAGACACTATATCCGGATGTTCCTGCCATATGATGACGACTGATGATATCTTTATATTTAACAGAAACAATTTCTTCCGGCTGTGCTTCCGCATGGTTAATACTGTGCGGATAATTCGGTGATAACTCAATAATCGTCGCATCACGACACTCAATTGAGTAATAGAGTTCCTGAGAGCCTAATTGTGAAGTACGATAAAAATCAAATTTCAGGTTCAAACTTTCATTATCTGAAATTGCCATCATTAATAACGGTGATGATTTATCCTGTGGTTTTACAAATACAATTGGACTATGGTTAACATTTTGTTCTCTGTGAATGGAATGATGAAGATTTAATACAAAAATTTCATCTTCATGACCTGCCTGATACTTATTGCCAATGGATTCAACTGAAGAGCAACCTTGTGAAATCAACCCTTGTTTGTTTCCTTGCAAGGTTAAATAGATCATATTAGCCATAATAACTTCCTGTTTTGTTTAGGTTTTAAAGAACTATCAATCGCTTTTAATATAGTCTGAAGTACCGCATCTTTTCAGGGGCAATGTGATTAAGATCACGATTCCCTAAACCAAACTATATTTTCATTGTTGCTAATTCTAGCGACTCACTTTATCAGCGATCATGCGATATTATACCAACGAAAAACAAGATAGGATATGTGCATTATTTGATAATTCACTCAGTATTACTTCCGTTTTTATAAGTATCAACTGCGCTAAGAAAACTGATAACAAAATAAAATCTAACAGATTGTTATTTTTTATAATTCTATCTGAATAGACATATCGTACTCATCAAGTATTTTTATTTTATGAATATCATCTTTGTATTTATTTTTTAGTTTATTATGTAAAATTTTTGCTTTTTTACAATATTCCGCTGAACCTTCCTCTATTTCTTTTTTACGTTCTTCAGGAAGAGAATTATCCCATTCATTAGAGAAGTGTTGACAAGTTTCTATACTATCTATGTACTCCTGAATATCTAGTGGGATTTCGCTTTCTGATGTAAATGAATAACCAGAAAAAAGTGAAATTATAATACCTAATATTATTGATTTTTTCATATTTCCCATCTCATTATGCGATGTTTATTGTTTTTAAATTTAACAATCATTCCTGATCAAAGATACTTTATCAGATATCGCGTATGCTAATGAATGTTTTACATGCTCTCTCGCCCTCCATAACTTCGATTTCCTCATAAAACGTTCTGCGTTATCTCATTGACACAATTTCCATATTTTCTCCATGATTGGCAATTTCTCTCCAAGTACACTAATTAAATATATATTTACACTAATTTAGCATAAGATGCATGCGTGGCTGATTACCGATGCAATATTAAGAGAATGTCGAATATATGAGCAATAAACGTCGTACCTACTTTTTTTGTTTTGCTGCGTTAGTCGTTGTAATCGCAGCAATTTTCTTTGCATGGAACCATTTCAAAACATCACAAAAGTCCGGCCCACAACAGAATTTAACAGCAGTACCACCCCGCCCTGTTCAGGCGGCTACCGCTAAAATGGAATCCGTGCCCCACTATCTAGTAGGGTTAGGAACGGTTCAGGCAGCAGATACTGTCAATGTCACCAGTCTGGTGAGCGGGCAATTAATTGCCCTGCATTTTATAGAAGGCCAACAGGTGAAAAAAGGGGATTTACTGGCAGAAATTGATCCCCGCCCTTATCAGGTCAGGCTGGCAAAAGCACAGGGACAATATGTTAAAGATCAGGCAATGCTGGCCAATGCTGAGCAGGATTTGGCCCGCTATCAACAACTGGCAAAAAGTAAATTAATTTCTCAACAGGATCTGGATAAACAGCACGCTTTAGTTCGTCAATATAAGGCCGCCCTCAAAAGTGATCAGGCAGATATTGATGAACAAAAACTCCAATTAGCCTACAGCCGTATCACAGCCCCCATTTCAGGTCGTGTTGGTCTGAAACGGATAGATGTGGGTAACTACATCTCTTCTGGGGGAGAAAAACCAATTGTCGTCATTACGCGCGTTGATCCAATCGACGTGCTGTTTTCTCTGCCTGAAAACGATCTCAGTGCCATACTAAAGGCACAGAAAAATAATACGATACCTGCCGTCATTGCCCGGGATCGCAATAACCAGCTGCAATTAGCACAAGGCAAACTACTCAGCATCGATAACCAAATTGACGTTGCAACCGGCACCATAAAAATGAAAGCCAGATTTGATAATCAGGATAACGCACTGTTTCCAAATCAATTCGTTAATATCCAAATCAAAGTCAATACGCTGGATAACGCTATAGTCATCCCTGATGCAGCATTACAGATGAGTGGCAACGGTCACTTTGTCTGGCTGGTAGGTAAAGATAATAAGGTGAAAAAACATAAAATAACCATCGGACTGCAAAATGATAATCTGGTTATTATCAACAGCGGTCTGTCCGTTGGTGATCAGGTAATAACAGACGGTATTGATCAGTTGACAGAAGGAGCGGCTGTTGAAATTGTTAAGCCTCTGCAACCAAAATCAGATAACAGCAACGATAAATCAGCTAAGTCAAACGGTAAGGTGGAGAATAGTTAATGCTTTCTGATTCTCCGGTGACAGGGGGCGGCCCATCCCGCTTGTTTATACTGCGTCCGGTAGCAACGACGCTGTTTATGATTGCAATTTTGCTTGCTGGTATTCTTGGCTATCGGATGCTGCCGGTTTCTGCATTACCACAGGTGGATTATCCGACTATTCAGGTTGTTACGCTCTATCCCGGCGCCAATCCTGACGTGATGACCTCCGCCATAACAGCCCCACTGGAACGCAGATTCGGGCAAATATCCGGCCTGAAACAGATGTCATCACAAAGTTCTGGTGGAGCTTCTGTTATTACGCTGGTCTTCCAGCTTTCCCTGCCACTGGATGTTGCAGAGCAGGATGTGCAGGCTGCAATTAATTCAAGTATCAATCTGTTACCTAATGACCTGCCCTACCCTCCCATCTACAGTAAGGTGAATCCGGCTGATCCACCAATTTTAACGCTGGCCGTCACTTCTGATGCCTTACCAATGACAGAAGTGCAGGATATGGTGGAAACCCGTGTTGCTCAGCGTATTTCTCAGGTCGGTGGGGTTGGTCTGGTCACACTGGCTGGCGGGCAGCGTCCTGCTGTCCGCGTGAAGTTAAATGCGCAGGCTATAGCCGCACAGGGGCTGGATAGCCATGCCATTAGTAATGCGATTGTCAGTGCGAATGTGAATTCACCAAAAGGCAGTTTTGATGGTCCAACGCGGTCAATTACCTTATCTGCTAACGATCAGATGAAATCCATAGATGATTACCGCAACTTAATCGTGACCTATAAAAATGGTGCTCCGATTCGGCTGCGTGATGTTGCTACCATTGAGCGGGAAGCAGAAAATACGAAACTCGGTGCGTGGGCAAATGAAAAACCCGCCATTGTTATTAATGTTCAGCGTCAGCCGGGCGCTAATGTTATTGAAACCACGGATAACATTCGTAGCGTGTTGCCAGAGCTGATAAGCAGCCTGCCTAAATCGGTTAAAGTTGACGTTCTGACGGATCGCACTGTCACGATCCGTGCTTCCGTTAAAGACGTTCAATTTGAATTATTGTTAGCGGTTGCTCTGGTTGTCATGGTGATTTACCTGTTTTTGCGTAATGCCGCCGCCACCTTAATCCCAAGTATTGCCGTTCCGCTTTCACTTATCGGCACATTCGCAGTGATGTATTTCTGTGGTTTCTCCATCAATAATCTGACATTGATGGCATTGACCATTGCAACTGGCTTTGTTGTCGATGATGCCATCGTTGTCATCGAAAATATTTCCCGCTATATCGAACGGGGAGAAAAACCTCTCGCCGCTGCCCTCAAAGGGGCGGGCGAAATCGGTTTCACCATTATTTCACTGACTTTTTCTCTGATTGCCGTTTTGATCCCACTGTTATTTATGGGGGATATTGTAGGGCGTCTATTCCGGGAGTTTGCCATTACACTTGCGGTGGCAATTTTAATTTCAGCCGTTGTCTCACTCACCCTGACGCCAATGATGTGCGCACGAATGCTGAAAGCAGAATCAGACATTAAACATAATCGTTTTGAACAAGCCTGTGAGCACTTTTTTGAATGGATAATTGCGATATATAGCGTATGGCTGAAACGTGTCCTGAACCATCCCTGGCTGACACTCGGTGTCACACTTGGCACTCTGGCTCTGACCGCCCTGCTCTATGTCGTCATTCCAAAAGGATTTTTTCCGTCGCAGGATAATGGATTAATTCAGGGGACACTGGAAGCACCACAGTCCATTTCTTTCAGTGCCATGGCAGATAAACAGCGTCAGGTAAGCGCATTACTGCTACAAGATCCGGCGGTGGAAAATGTGACTACATTCATCGGCGTTGATGGCAGTAACCCTACGCTGAACAACGGACGTCTGCAAATTACGTTAAAACCTTTCGACCAGCGCCATGACAGAATTGAGGATATTATCCCACGCCTACAGGCCCGGATAGCCAAAGTGCCTGATATCACCTTATATCTGCAACCAATTCAGGATCTGACTATTGATACCCAGCTTTCCCGTACGCAATATCAATTTACGCTACAGGCGACTTCTCTTAATGAACTGAACATCTGGGTACCTAAGTTACAGGAAGCACTGAAAAAGCGTCCTGAACTGGTCGATATCAGCAGTGATTTGCAAAACAAGGGATTAGTCGCTCATATCAATGTAAATCGTGATATGGCCAGCAGGTTAGGTATTACGATTGCTGCGATTGATAACACGCTATATAACGCCTTTGGTCAGAGGATGATCTCAACCATTTATACGCAGTCAAATCAATATCGGGTTGTACTCGCGCAGGATACAACACACTCTCCCGGCATTGATGCGCTCAATGATGTCCGGCTTTTAAGTGCAGATGGTAATATCGTACCTCTGACTGCTATCGCCACGATTGAACAGCGGCTGGGATATTTATCCATTAATCACTTGCAACAATTTCCTGCGACCACTTTTTCATTCAATGTGGCACAGGATACCTCTCTCGAAGCAGCTGTTAATGCCGTGAAGGAAACAGAACATGCCATTAACATGCCTAAAGATATCAATACACAATTTCAGGGAGCAACTCTGGCATTCCAGAATGCCCTGAGCAATACCTTATTGCTGATACTGGCTGCTGTTGTTGCCATGTACATTGTGCTCGGAATACTGTACGAAAGTTTTATACATCCAGTAACGATCCTGTCAACACTGCCCACTGCGGGAGTCGGCGCACTACTGGCATTAATGCTGGGAGGCTATGAGCTGGATATCATTGCCATTATCGGGATTATTCTGCTGATCGGTATTGTGAAGAAGAACGCCATTATGATGATTGACTTTGCGCTGGCAGCAGAACGCGAGAAAGGTATGTCGCCCTACGATGCTATTTTTCAGGCCTGTCTCCTGCGTTTCAGACCGATTCTGATGACAACAATGGCAGCACTGTTAGGCGCATTACCATTGATGCTCAGCAGTGGCATCGGAGCTGAACTGCGTCGTCCATTAGGTGTCAGCATGGTAGGCGGTTTGATTATGAGCCAAATCCTGACGCTGTTTACGACTCCTGTCATTTATCTGCTATTTGACAGACTGGCGCACTATTACAGAAATAGGCAAAACAGAAGACATCAGGATGACAATCAAACCGCATTAGCGCGTTCTTCTACTGATCATCAGGAGCCGTTGTGAAATTTTTCGCCTTATTTATCCAGCGGCCTGTTGCAACCACATTATTAAGTGTAGCTATTACACTGTGTGGGGCATTCAGTTTTATCCTGTTGCCAGTATCGCCTCTGCCGCAAGTCGATGTTCCTGTGATTGGTGTTTCAGCTTATATGCCCGGCGCATCACCGGAAACAATGGCCTCCTCTGTCGCAACCCCACTGGAGCGATCACTCGGCAGAATTGCGGGTGTTAAGGAAATGAGTTCCTCCAGCTCATTAGGCTATACCTTCATTTACCTACAATTTGAACTGAACCGGGATATCAACGGAGCTGCCCGGGATGTACAGGCAGCGATTAATGCGGCGGAAAGTCTTTTGCCTTCAGGGATGCCAAGCCGCCCAACCTACCGCAAGGCAAACCCCTCTTCCGCTCCCATTATGATCCTGACGCTCACATCAGACAGTTATAGTGAGGGACAGTTATATGATATTGCCTCAACACGCCTTGCCCAGAAAATCTCACAGATAGAAGGTGTCGGTCAGGTCAGTGTTTCAGGAAGCTCATTGCCTGCAATAAGGGTTGAACTCAATCCCAACGCCCTGTTCAGTAAGGGGATCTCTCTGGATGACGTCCGCACTGCGGTCAACAATGCCAATGTTAGAAATCCGACGGGGCATGTTGAGACAAGTGAATACAACTGGCAAATACAAACTAACGATGAAATAAAAAAGGCGGATGACTACGCCTCCATTATTGTCGATTATCGTGATGGCTCACCTGTTCGCTTAAAAGATCTCGCAACGGTCAAAGAGTCTGTAGAGGATATTCGCGCCGCAGGTATGTCCGGTAATAAACCGGCTATTTCCCTGATTATCCGGGGTGAACAAAATGCGAATATCATTGAAACCATCAATAAAATTCGTGCAGAGTTTCCCACTCTACGAACCTCCATACCCGCCAATATTAAACTTAATGTTGTACAGGATCGCTCTCCCACCATCCGAGCTTCCCTGTATGAAGTGGAACAAGCGCTTGCTCTCGCCGTTGCTCTGGTTATTTTGGTTGTTTTTCTGTTCCTGCGTTCAGGGCGTGCCACTCTTATTCCAGCAATTGCCGTTCCGGTTTCACTGATTGGCACATTTACTGCGATGTATTTATGTGGTTTCAGCCTGAATAATCTCTCACTCATGGCTCTGACCATCGCGACGGGTTTTGTTGTAGATGATGCCATTGTTGTGCTGGAAAATATCTCCCGTCATCTGGAAGCCGGGATGAAACCTGCACAAGCCGCGCTTAAGGGTGTAAGAGAAGTGGGTTTTACCGTTCTTGCCATGAGCCTGTCTCTCGTAGCGGTTTTTATCCCCCTTCAGTTGATCGATGAAATGCTCGGCAGGCTGTTCCTTGATTTTTCGGTAACACTCGCAACGGCGATAGGCATTTCTTTGTTTGTGTCACTCACCTTAACTCCGATGATGTGTGCACACCTGCTAAAATCTTCACCTGAAAAATCACTGAAGAAAACCCGCGGTTTCGGTAAAATTTTTCTCAGGTTCCAGCAGTATTATGGCCGCTCATTAAAGTGGGTTCTTAACCACACACGCTGGGTTTTATTAATGCTGATCGGCATTATCGTCCTAAATGGCTGGCTCTATATTAATATCCCGAAAACCTTTTTCCCCAGACAGGATACGGGTCAATTGCGGGGTTTTGTCGTTGCTGATCAAAGTATTTCTTTTCAGGCCATGCAAAAGAAGATGGAACATTTTATGCAAGTCATTAATGCTGACCCGACTGTTGAAAATGTGACAGGCTTTACCGGTGGCGACAGCATGAATGTCGGCTTTATGTTTATGTCATTAAAGCCTGTGAGTGAACGCAAAGAAAGTATTGATAAAGTCATACAACGTTTACAGGATAAGTTGTCCCACGAGCCGGGGGCTTCACTGTATCTGATCCCTGTGCAGGATCTCAGATCAGGTGGCGGCGGCGGTGGTAATGCCAAATCTATTTATCAATTTAATTTACTGTCGGACGATTCCGATGCGCTTCGCAAATGGACACCTATTATCCACAAGGCATTGAAAACGTTACCCCAACTGACGGGCGTTAATTCTGATGACGACGATAAAGGTTCTGAACTGGCGATTACCTATGATCGTGATCTTATGGCCCGTCTTGGTATCAGCGTTGCTCAGGCGAATAGCCTGCTTGGAAACGCTTTCGGGCAACAACCAATTTCAACGATTTATCAGCCTCTTAATCAATATAAAGTGGTGATGGAAGTTGCTCCTGAATATAACCAGAATATCAGCGCACTGGAGAAAATCTTTGTCATTAATAAGGAAGGAAAACGTATTCCGCTCTCCTATTTTGCCAGCTGGCGGCCAGCCAATGCGCCATTAGATATTTATCATCAGGGGCTTTCGGCAGCGTCTACGATCTCTTTCGATATTGCGGAAGGCTATACGATGTCTGATGCAGTGAGTGCGATAGAAAGAACAATGACTGAACTCAGCGTCCCATCCGCTGTTCGTAGCTCTTTTGGCGGTACTGTGCAAGATTTTCAGGAAAGTCAGCGTTCACAGTTATTGGTGATCCTTGCGGCTATCATCACTGTTTATCTGGTTCTCGGGGTATTGTATGAAAGTTATATTCACCCACTGACAATCCTTTCTACCCTTCCGTCTGCCGGAATTGGCGCTTTACTGGCACTTGAACTCTTCAATACGCCATTTAGCCTGATTGCCATGATTGGCATTATGCTGCTGATTGGTATCGTGAAGAAAAATGCCATTATTATGGTGGATTTTGCTCTTGAAGCTCAGCGTAACGGGCAACTCAGTGCGCGGGAAGCCATATTTCAGGCCAGCTTATTAAGGTTCAGGCCAATCATGATGACGACTCTTTCTGCTATATTCGGCGCCTTACCTTTGGTACTGAGCAATGGTGCGGGCGCTGAGTTACGTCATCCTCTGGGTATCACGATTGTTGGGGGGCTGGTTATGAGCCAAATTCTTACGTTATATACCACCCCTGTCGTTTATCTGTCTTTTGACAGACTACGTGAGAAATGGCAACAACGTCGTTTAGCAAAATTTCAGAGAATAAAATCGTTGTGAAATTGCGGATAAAAGCCGGGATCAGCGGCAAACTGTTTCTGGCTATTTTTGCTACCTGTATGCTGGTATTAGTGACAATGCACTGGGGCATTCGCCTCAGTTTCCAGTATGGATTCATCGGTTATATTCAGCAGAACAGCCAGCTACGTGCCAGAATGCTGGCCGAAGCATTGACAGAACAATACCAGCAATATGGTAACTGGGATTTCCTGACTCAAAATGATCGGGCCATCTTTAAAATTATCCAAAATATCGAACAGAACAGTGATAACCGGCAAGAGCTGTCTCCCCGCGCCTGGCGCTCCCAGTTCTGGGTGGTTGACAGCCATATGCGCCGGTTAGTGGGTCATTCTGATAATATGTCGGAAGAAACTTACCGCGTTCCGGTAAATTATCAGAATAAAGTGGTCGGTTGGGTTATTGTCAGTACTTCGGACAAAATTACCCGTCAGGCTGATATCCGTTTTGCTCAGCAACAACAGCTGACCAGTTGGATTATCGCTGGCTTCTCTACTATGCTGGCCCTGATTGCAACTTTCGTTTTATCCCGCATTTTCTTGAAACCCGTTAAGCGGCTGGTGGAAGGCACTCATAAACTGGCTTCCGGTGATTTCAGCGTGCGTGTTGCATCATCCGATCAGGATGAAATCGGGCAACTAGCATCAGATTTTAATCACCTTGCCTGCACGCTGGAAAAGAATGAACAAATGCGCCGGGATTATATGGCAGATATCTCCCATGAATTACGCACTCCACTCTCTATTCTGCGTGGTGAGCTGGAAGCCTTACAGGATGGTGTCCGTCAGCCGACAGCGGAAACTATTCATTCGCTACTGACAGAAGTTACCATTCTGACAAAATTAGTGGATGATTTACACTTGCTATCCCTGACGGATCGCGGTTCCCTGACTTATCGAAAAGAACGGGTTAATGTCAATGAGCTCCTGCAAATCGCTGCCGCTGCCTATCGTGGAGGTTTTGCCGATAAACAAATTTCACTGGAGTTATATTTACCGCAAAACACAGTAGTATTTGCAGACCCTAAGCGATTAACTCAGCTATTCCATAATTTGCTGGAAAATAGCCTTCGCTATACTTCTGATCACGGAACAGTGCTTATCCACGGATATGTGAACCAGCAAAAATGGGTTTTAAACTGGCAAGATAGTGCTCCCGGTCTTACTTCTGAACAATGTCAGCGTATTTTTGAACGTTTCTACCGTTGCGAATCTTCCCGCAATCGAGCCAGTGGTGGCTCTGGTTTAGGTCTGGCAATCTGCTACAACATTATTGAAGCGCACAATGGTCTTATTTACGCTGAAATATCACCTTTAGGTGGTATTCAGATTCACATAGAATTACCCTTGTTCAAATTTCCTGAACAGAAGACGCCAAATAAGATATTGAAATAATGAGTGCACAATATACCGTTCTGATCGTTGAAGATGAACCTAAACTGGGACAGTTACTGGTTGATTATCTACAAACTGCCAATTATCAAACACAATGGTTGGTGCGCGGTGATGAGGTGGTTGCTCATGTCCAGCAACACCAGCCTGATATTATTCTGCTCGACCTGATGTTACCCGGCCTTGACGGGTTATCTGTCTGTCGGGAAATCCGCAAATTTTCAGATATCCCCATTGTGATGATGACGGCTAAAACTGAAGAAATTGATCGCCTGCTGGGGCTGGAAATTGGTGCTGATGATTATGTCTGTAAGCCTTATAGCCCGCGCGAAGTCATTGCCAGAGTGAAAACTATTTTACGCCGCTGCTATCGTCCGCAGGATATCGTCAGCGAACAGGGAGCCCTGACGATTGATGAAAACCATTTTCAGGCTCGCTATCTTGAACGGGTGCTGGATCTGACTCCGGTTGAATTCCGGTTACTTAAAATCATATCCAGTCAGCCGGGGCGTGTTTTTTCCCGTGATCAACTGTTGAATAATCTCTATAACGATCATCGTATTGTGAATGATCGAACAATTGATAGCCATATAAAAAATCTACGCAGAAAGTTAGAACAGCTGGATGAAGATAAATCTTTCATTCGCTCAATTTACGGGTTGGGATATCGCTGGGAAGCAGAAATTTGCCGTCTGATGTAAGTTACCTACTGTTATTAAAAAATTCACCTGCATAAATTTCAGGCTAAACTTAATCTGATAATTACCCAATCAGGAGAATTTCTTATGGCTATTGGTCACTATGATCTTAAGAAAGCGAAGAACGGGCAATTTTACTTCAATCTGGTAACAGCAAACGGTGATATTATTCTCAGCAGTGAGATGTACACCACTAAGGCTGCCGCCAATAAAGGTATTCACTCGGTGCAAATCAACTCTCCGGACAAAACCCGTCATGAAGTGAGGAAAAATAAATCTGGCAAAACATATTTTGTCCTGAAAGCCAGAAATCACCAGATTATTGGTATTAGTGAATCTTATGGTGATGAAACAACAATGAAAAAGGGAATGCAGTCTGTGATGAAAACCGGGGTAACAGATAAAATACGGGACTTAACCAAAGGAAGTTAGTTGTAGCTCGTTAACAGCGCCGCATCTGCGGCGCGTTTTTATCAGCATATCCATTCACCATATCTATTTCCTCTCTATCTATGATATGTACCTTTCAAGACGATCTTGAAAGATAAAAGGTATAAGCGCTAAAATCCCCTCTTTAACCTTACCCTTAGTAATGATATAGGGTAAGGTCTGATTTGAACTCAGACTGAGAACGCTAATAATATGTTTACTCCAGAATTACTTTCACCCGCCGGCTCCCTGAAAAACATGCGTTATGCCTTTGCTTATGGCGCAGATGCTATCTATGCCGGGCAGCCCCGTTACAGCCTGCGTGTTCGTAACAACGAATTTAACCATGAAACACTGGCTCAGGGGATTAAAGAAGCCCATGAATTAGGCAAACGTTTTTATGTCGTTGTCAATATTGCCCCACACAATGCAAAACTGAAAACCTTTATCCGCGACTTGAAGCCTGTGGTTGAAATGGGGCCAGATGCACTAATTATGTCCGATCCCGGTTTAATTATGATGGTGAGAGAAGCCTTTCCCGAAATGGATATCCATCTTTCCGTACAGGCAAACGCAGTTAACTGGGCAACGGTGAAATTCTGGAAACAAATGGGCTTAACGCGGGTGATTCTCTCACGTGAGCTTTCACTGGAAGAAATTGCAGAAATCCGCCAGCAGGTGCCTGAAATGGAACTGGAAGTTTTCGTACATGGCGCACTTTGTATGGCTTATTCAGGCCGCTGTTTACTATCGGGCTATATCAATAAACGCGATCCTAATCAGGGAACCTGCACGAATGCCTGTCGCTGGGAATATAATGTGCAGGAAGGCAAAGAAGACGATACAGGCAATATCGTTCATACCCATGACCCTATTCCGGTTAAAAATATTGAGCCAACACTAGGACAGGGAAATCCGACGGATAAGGTATTCATGATAGAAGAAGCCAAACGTCCGGGTGAATATATGAGCGCATTCGAAGATGAACATGGCACTTATATCATGAACTCCAAAGATTTGCGGGCAGTGGAACATGTAGATCGGCTGACTGGCATGGGCGTACATTCGCTGAAAATAGAAGGCCGCACTAAATCTTTCTACTATTGTGCCCGTACAGCTCAGGTATACCGCCGTGCCATCGATGATGCCGTTGCCGGTAAACCGTTTGACCCAACATTGATGAACACACTGGAAGGATTAGCTCATCGTGGTTACACGGAAGGCTTTTTGCGTCGTCATACTCACGATGCCTATCAAACCTATGAATATGGTTATTCAGTATCAGAGACGCAACAATTTGTCGGAGAATTTACCGGCAACCGGATCAACGGGCTGGCTGAAGTAGCAGTAAAAAATAAGTTCCTCGTTGGTGACAATCTTGAAATTATGACGCCAGCAGGCAATATCAACTTTGTACTGGCATCAATGACAAACAAAAAAAATCAGGCTATAGAAGTTGCTCCGGGTGATGGTCATATTGTTTACTTACCTGTTCCTGAAGAAATTGAACTGAATTATGCTCTGCTTATCCGTAATCTGAAATCGGGTAATACCCGAGCACCACATACAAATGCAGTTCCTAAAAAATAATTCAGTATGAATTTTACAGAAATAGTTCCATTTTTTTAGAAACAGATCACATCAATACTATTTTATTTCTCGTATCATCCATTCTGAAAAATGAAGAACTAAAAAAGTTTCACTGTAAGACTAGGAACCACCTCCTTGGCTAGCTCAATCTCCCTTGGGCTAGCCTTTTCTTTTCCTGAAAATTTTAAAATTCGAAAAATCATCTGTAATATCAGCAAGAAAAAATCATTAACTGAATTACTAGTTATTGAGTTTATCCAGTCAATAATAATTATCTCACTACCCATTACAAAATTAATTGTAAATGAAAAAATCGGTTTGAATAAATATTACTCATATTTATTCAACATCCTGAAGGAATTTTTAGAAAAACACCTTGAGATAGTTATTTCCAACAGAGTCGATTGATATTATCTCACTATACACATGCATGACAGGAGTGAAATAATTAAATTTTAATAAACATAACATTAACTATGAAAAATATACCTAATGAATCCAAGTTACATCGCAGCAGCAAGGGAATGAATCCAGACACTATGTAACTGGAAATGAGTAAAGCCAACAAAGAGGTAATTTGAAAGACGACGGGTATAATCTCAACTGAAGCGATCCACTACATCTTCCCTTCCTGCTCACCTTGTACTCCGTGCAAATATAAACAACAATCAGTAGCGCCTTTTGCAAACTGGAGTTAAACATGACTGATATCGTGAAGTTGTTAGGAAAAGACGCAGAAAGTTTATTGCAACATCAATGTTCCACTATTCCACGTGAAAATCTCTACATTCCGGGTGCAGATTTTGTTGATCGTGTAATGATCGAAAATAATCGGCCAAACGCAGTATTGCGCTCAATGCAAACTTTATTTAATCATGGGCGTCTGGCAGGAACTGGTTATCTTTCGATTCTGCCGGTTGATCAGGGCGTTGAACATTCAGCCAGTGCCTCTTTTGCAGCAAATCCGCTCTATTTTGACCCTAAAAATATTGTTGAATTAGCGATTGAAGCAGGATGTAACTGCGTTGCTTCAACTTATGGTGTTCTGGCATCTGTTTCCCGCCGCTATGCCCATAAAATTCCGTTTCTGGTGAAACTAAATCACAATGAAACTCTGACTTACCCCGCCGAATATGATCAGACTTTATATGCCAGTGTTGAACAGGCATTCAATATGGGTGCAGTTGCAGTTGGTGCGACGATTTATTATGGTTCTCATGAGTCACGCCGCCAGATAGAAGAAATTTCTGCTGCTTTCGAACGTGCCCATGAATTAGGAATGGTCACTGTACTGTGGGCATATTTACGTAATTCTGCCTTCAAAAAAGATGGCGTTGATTACCATACAAGTGCCGATTTAACCGGTCAGGCAAACCATCTGGCAGCCACTATCGGCGCGGATATCGTTAAACAAAAAATGGCGGAAACTAATGGCGGTTACACTGCAATTGGTTTCGGGCATACAGATAAACGCGTCTATACTGAATTAACAACAGAACACCCTATCGATTTAGTTCGTTATCAGTTGGCTAACTGTTACATGGGACGTGCCGGCCTAATCAACTCCGGTGGAGCTTCTGGTGCCAATGATTTGAATGATTCAGTCCGTACAGCGGTCATCAATAAACGCGCTGGAGGCATGGGGTTGATTCTTGGGCGTAAGGCATTTAAGAAGTCAATGAAAGAAGGCATTGCCCTGATCCACTCAGTACAGGATGTCTACCTCGACAAAAATGTCACTATAGCCTGATAAAATCAGACTAATTCACTGAATAATAAATAAATTAGATATGGGGATAGATATATCCCCATTTTCACGGTCAGTAACTACCACCATTGATGGAAATGATGTACCGGCCCTATCCCTTTTCCCACGTCTAATTTATCTGCCTGCACTAAGGCATTCTGTAAATAGGCTTTTGCAACTGGCACTGTGCTCTGCCAATCTTCATAACGTGGTCGTAATGCAGCAAGAGCCGCCGACAAAGTACAACCCGTGCCATGTGTATTATGGGTATTAACTCTGGAAGCAGTAAAACGCCATTCTCCTTCAGGCGTAAACAACCAGTCAGGACTTTCTCCGTCGGTTAGATGCCCTCCTTTCAACAAAACAGCCTGACAACCCATTGATAATAATTTTCGCCCTTGTTGTAACATTTCATCTTCTGTTTCCGCAGAAGAACATTTCAATAACGCTGCCGCTTCAGGTAAGTTAGGAGTAATTAAGGAAACAGCAGGTAGTAGTAACTCTGTCATGGCTGTGGCCGCTTCTTCCGACAGTAACGGATCTCCGCTCTTTGCCAGCATCACTGTATCCAGCACAGTGTAAGGAACTGGGTAACGATGCAGCATTTCCGCGACAACTTTTACATTAGCAACATTCGATAACATGCCAATTTTAATACTGTCTATCCTGACATCTGAAAGCACAGACTCAAGTTGAGCAGCAAGGAAACTGGGGGCAATATCGTAAACGGCTTGAACTCCGGTGGTATTTTGCGCAACGAGAGCGGTAATTACGGTTGTGCCATAAACGCCAAGTGCAGAAAAGGTTTTCAAATCGGCTTGAATGCCGGCACCACCGCTAGGATCAGTTCCTGCAATGGTCAATGAATGAATTGACATGATGATGATTCCTGCGACCAGCTCAGGAACAGCGGCAATCAGAATACCCATTCTCTTTCAAGTTGCCTTTTCAAGATCTATCGGATATGGGATATACCGAGACTTCCCTACGCTGGCATTATCCAGATCAGGTAATACGGGTACTTCTCAGTTCACTTAAGAACGCCCCGAGCCAAAATAAAAATCACTCTATTAGTATCCCAATAGAGTGATATTTGCAATATGTTATCGTCAAATAATGAAACAGATTAACGATATATATTCAGCTGGTCATGAAGATACCAGCAAAAATAAATTTATTACTTTTTATTACTTTTTATTACTATAAAGTTGTCACGTTTGCAGCAGCAGGCCCTTTAGGACCATCCTGAATTTCAAACTCAACTTGTTGGCCTTCAGACAATGTTTTAAATCCATCTTTCATAATTGCAGAAAAATGTACAAATACATCTTTGCTGCCATCAGCTGGAGTAATAAAACCAAAACCTTTAGACTCGTTGAACCACTTCACAGTACCAGTGATTTTTGCCATTTCAAAAATTTCCTTTGAATCACTTTATTAGCCGATTGGCATTAAAAAGAAACGAACCCGTATTCATTGCTGCTATTCATTAACAGAAACAGTACTTCGTTTACCCATGTGTTTTATCACATACTCTTTATATAATCGCAAGCCATTTTTTTCAGCGGCACGAGCTAAAGCACATATTTCAAATTATTAATATCTGCTTTTTATTTAACGTCAACCAGAAGTATTTATATCACATAACACCATGAATTAACAAGGAAATAGAATTTTAACCCTAGGAAAGTATTTTGATTTTTTTGATATATAATTCTGTTTATCACGCTTATTAAGAGATACAGCAGAGAGTTATAACTTTTAAACTTTATTGAAGAAGCAATAAAAGAATGGAGTATATTTATTAACACCTGAGAGTGTAATATGACTGCTCCAAATTCAGCTGGTTTATATTTTGTATATCCTTTATTAAAGATTGTTCAGTTAAATTCCATTTTATTCAATTTATAGACGTCCTTTATTATCTAAATATGTCAGAAGCTGACATCATGTTTATAGCCCAGGAAGAACTGAGCTTTAAGCAGCCTATTACACGGATATTAGTTCAGTGCAAACATCTTATGGAGAAAATGGATAACATTCATTTTATATGCAATTTTTGTAGTTTAAATTTTCACATAGTTTTCTCACGTAATAAAATTTTGTTATCAGGGATTAATAAAATTAGATTCATTATAAAAAATCAGCCGGGCATTATGCCCGGCTGAAAAAGTGTGCTCATTTTAAAACTATCAAGTTATGTCTTTGCTTTATTGGATCTGGAAAATAAATAACCAACCCACAATGCTCCAATCCAGAATGGCATGAGGATAACAGATATACGTATATCAGGTATCGTCAGGATGATAATAAGAATACAAGCCAGAAATATCAGACACAGGAAATTACCAAATGGATACCAGAATGCTCTGAAACTTGTTTTAACACCTTCGGCATCCTTTGCAGCCCGGAATTTCAGGTGTGATACACAAATCATAATCCAATTAATAACTAAGGTTGTTACTACCAATGCCATCAAAAGCTCAAATGCCTTACCCGGCATAGCATAGTTAATTAATACACCTATCGATGTTGCCAAAGCTGACAATGCAATTGATAAAACCGGAACACCGCGCTTATTCACTTTGGTCAGAATACGTGGTGCATTACCCTGCTTAGCCAAGCCGTACAACATTCGGCTGTTACAATAAACGCCACTGTTATAAACCGACAGCGCTGCCGTCAGCACGACAATATTCAAGGCATTAGCAACCCAAAAGCTATCCAGGTTATGGAAAATCAGAACAAATGGACTTCCGCCCTCAACAACTTTTACCCACGGGTAGAGAGACAACAGAATGAACAACGAACCGATATAAAACAGTAAAATACGGTACACAACCTGATTAGTTGCCTTCGGGATATTCTTTTCTGGATTTTCAGCTTCTGCAGCCGTAATTCCTACAGTTTCCAACCCGCCGAATGAAAACATAATTACGGCCATTGCTGTGATCAGACCCGCAGCACCATTAGGCATGAAACCGCCATACTGCCATAAATTGCTTACGCTGGCCTGTGGCCCACCTGTTCCACTAATGAGCAAATAAGAACCGAAGAGGATCATGCCGATAATAGCTCCGACTTTAATCATAGAGAACCAGAATTCTGCCTCCCCATAAAGCCGGACATTAATTAAATTGACAGAGTTAATCACTACAAAGAATATTGCTGCTGAAACCCACGTCGGGATCTCAGGCCACCAGTATTGAATATACATACCGACAGCTGTGAGCTCCGCCATTCCAACCAGTATAAACATAACCCAGTAATTCCAACCGGATAGAAAACCGGCAAAATTACCCCAATATTTATAAGCAAAGTGGCTAAAAGAACCTGCTACTGGCTCTGCAACAACCATTTCCCCCAACTGGCGCATTATCAGGAATGCAATAAAACCACTAATAGCATACCCAAGAAGCACTGAAGGACCGGCCATTTTGATCGTTTGGGCAATTCCCAAAAATAACCCTGTTCCTACTGAGCCACCGAGTGCAATAAGCTGAATATGCCTGTTCTTTAAACCACGCTTAAGCGTCGACTGTTGTATATGCCCCGTCATCTAGTCCTCTTATTTCGATAATTATATCCGTCGTCTTTCAGGCCATTTCTGTGTTGGCTTAGTTCACCCACCACTACGATTCAGCCCGAAATCCATTGGGTATAGAACCTGTTTAAACTATTTTATTTGTCGTTTTGGACCTGAACTGGCCGAAGAAACCTTAGATTCCTTCAATTTTTGCGCGATCTATCATACCCAAACTGCCCTGACACTATTGCTATCGTGTCAGACTCTAATTTTGACCCAATATTTAGTTTACTCATTCAAATCAGATGAATATTAAAACATCATTCACAAAGAATAAATACCGGAAATGCATACTAATTCACTCTTCGTCCCCTTGTGATTGTAATGCATATTCAGGACCGATAAGAGTAAAATTAACTCTCGATTGTCGATTATGTATAAAACTAAAATCTTGAAAAGAAGTTGTGTATACTTCCCATCACCTTTAACCAATTTATAATTGTAATGCCACAGGATAATCACTTAGCACTTGTATGCGCACTGAGTAAATGGATAGAAAACCACCTTGGTCGTGTCATCCATCTTGAAGAACTTGCTGCTTACTCTGGCTATTCGCTTTGGCACATGCAGAAAATATTCAAGGAAGTCACCGGGATCTCACTGGGTAAATACATACGTCAACGTCGTCTGGCTGGTGCTGTACATCTTCTGAAGAACAGTTCCCAACCCATTTTTGATATTGCGCTGGATTTTGGCTTCGGCTCTCAATCCCACTTTACTTATATGTTCCGTAAAGAATATGGCATTACACCTTACGATTTTCGTCAAAGTACAGATATAGAGCTTGGAGTTAAACTTCCATTACACCTGTCTTACAATTGCTAATCATAAGATAAGTTATGCGGCCAGACATCAATATCAGGCCGCTACCTTACTAACTTTTTTAGTACCACAACGAGATTAGTTTTCATTTAATTTATATTTTTCAACTAAGGCTAATGCTATCGCTTCCGTTTCTGCATCGGGATAACCCTGAATATCTGATGGACGAAAATGCATCTGAAATGCCCGGATCGTTTTATGTGTATGCACATCCAGATAACCTGTCTGAGGAATAGAATACCCATAAACAGCCAGTGCTTTTTGTATTCTGATAACGGAAACAGGCGTATCTGGCGCTCTGTCAGCTAAATATTTACTGACCGTATCAGCATCAGGCCAGGCTCCTATCCCTTCTTCATAAAGAGTATGCCATGGAAAAACAGGCCCCGGATCTTCTTTCCTAAGTGGGGCGATATCACTATGACCAACCACATTCACAGCTTCAATTTTATGCCTACGGATAATATCTTTTGCCAGTCGAATCAAAGCATCTATTTGTGTTGGATGATATTCACACCACTCTTTTTTAAAAAAGTATTTTTTAAATCCACAATTAACTATTTCTATGCCGATGGAATAATTATTTAAATTTTTATACCCCCTCCATTCACTTCTGCCGGCATGCCAGGCTTTTTCTCCCTCAGAAGATAATTGAAAAATAATCGGTTCATTATTTTTATATTTGGGATGAGCAGGAATCAAATACTGGACGCTGACATTACCGCCAGTCAAAGCCCGTAAAGAACGTTTCTCATTCAAGGCCGTGTAATGTACGACCAGAAACTTGACTGATTCAATATTCTGTTTTGTCGAATACGAATAAGAATGATCAATAAGATAATCATTCCTTTCTTCCAATGGGGATTGCCGACTACAACCAATCAACAGCGTAATAAGCACACCTACTAAGATTTTTCTCATCATATTTATACAATAACAGAAGAAAAATTGAATAATGTCACTATATAGTAGATGAAACTAGAGTAGATGCTGTCTTTTTATCGGCTGGAATGCTATGCGTTATACCGTTTTTACAATAACATAAAAGCCGGACTTCCATTAAATATGGAATATCCGGCTAATATGTCTATTCATTTTATTTTACTAATAATGAATATTGGTCTTAATTTCAGCTACTACGTTTTTGATTCTTCTGAGCCGGCTCATTACCCCAAATGCCTTCTTCAATCTGCTTTTGGAGTTCCGGATACATATTAATATCAAATGTTGGTAACTGCCCTGCTTTTCTCTGCTGGTTATAGTCTTTAGCCAATTTCAGCGCAATGCCTGATAACAAGAAAATAGCTATCAGGTTCACAATAGCCATACAGGCCATGGATACGTTTGCCATATTCCAGACTAAAGGCACTTCCGCCATTGTACCGAACATCACCATGGCTAATGCTGCAATACGTAAAATGAATAAACCTGCGGTATGGTTACGCTCAAGGAATATCATATTACTTTCAGCATAAGCGTAATTAGCAATAATTGATGTAAAGGCAAAGAAGAAAATTGCAATGGCAACGAAAGTTGTTCCCCAATGACCAACTGCGGAGGATAGTGCACGTTGCGTCAATTCAATTCCGCTGATGGCAGTAACATTCTCATTAAGGATGCCTGAAGAAAGAATGATGACTGCTGTAGCACTACAGATAACGATCGTATCCATAAATACCCCCAACATCTGCACATACCCCTGAGAGGCCGGATGTGGCGGATATGGAGAAGCAGAAGCCGCTGCGTTTGGCGCAGAACCCATTCCCGCTTCATTCGAGAACAAACCACGCTGAACACCCTGAAGCATTGCCTGGGAAATACCATAACCCAATGCTCCTGCCGCAGCTTCCTGAAGACCAAAAGCACTCTTAAAGATTAATGCAAATACTTCAGGAATACGTTCAATATTATGACCTACAACCCAGAATGCCAGAATTAAATATGCACCCGCCATAAATGGAACAACTAATTCAGCAACCCGCGCGATTGAGCGCAAACCGCCAAAAATAATCACACCACTAATAATGACTAACGCAATACCGACATATAACGGATTGATATCGAAGGCAAAAGAAGCTGCTTGTGCAATTGAGTTTGCCTGAACGGCATTAAATACAAGACCAAACGCGATAATAAGGAAGAATGAAAACAATACACCCATCCACCGCTTCTTCAACCCTTTCTCCATGTAGTAGGCTGGGCCACCACGATAATTTCCCTGATCGTCTTTCGTCTTGTACAACTGAGCAAGCGTGCTTTCCACAAAGGAAGTTGCCATACCAATAAATGCAACAACCCACATCCAGAAAATAGCCCCAGGGCCACCAGCAGTCAGTGCAATCGCAACTCCGGCAAGATTCCCGGTCCCTACGCGCGCCGCAAGGCTGGTACATAAAGCCTGAAAAGATGAGATGCCGGATTTATCTGATTTCTTGCTGTGTTTCAGGACTGAAAACATGTGGCCAAAATGGCGAAGTTGTATAAAACCAAATCTTATAGTGAAGTAAAGGCCAACCCCAAGAAGCAAGTATATTAATACGTAGTCCCAAAGAATGTTGTTAATGAAGTTAATCAGATCCGTCAAGATATTTTCCCCTTACTATTAGCAAACATTAGCTGACCATAATCAGTATCCGTCTAAAATTTATTGTGCTTAATATCCTTTATTATTAACAAGTAACACAATTCTGCGAATGAGACACAGAGATACTAGCCAGTAAAACGAAAAGAATGTAACACAATATCTATTTCAATGGGTAACTTTTAATGAAATTTTTACATTTACTTTAGCGTTTATGAACATTTGCACTAAGTTACATTTATGCCAACGGCCCTATTTTAGCCCTGTTAATCATACTTAATGACGAATAAATGGTCTGTTTTGTTGATATCAGCTGTATTTAAGATGCACATCTTACGAAACAATTTACACACAAAAAAGAAACAAATAACAAACAAAGATCAACTTTTTCAAAAGTAATTAAATATAAAACGCTTATAAGAACTTCTTTTAATCACTGACCGCATATCGGATAGATAGAAAATTAATTGTTTATTTTACAACCTATCAATGTCGTTAATCTCTCATCACAGCAATAATTGCAT
>NZ_CAWQMW010000117.1:0-50594 GCF_963895965.1 Xenorhabdus sp. PB30.3
ACGTTAGTCGTTTATCTTTATAGCGACAAACATTTAAAATTTATAATGAAGAAAATAATAAATATACTTAATATAGGCTTCGTCTTTTAGGTTAGATTCATTAGGGGAGTGTTATGGCTTCATTGAATCACGAAAAAAATCTGACAATGGCCGATTTTTACAATGCCATTGTGCGTACCTTTATTGATGTCACCATTATTGGCGGAATTTATTTTTTCCTGTGTGGTTTACAGGGAGAAGCGCCTTCGGCCAGTGTTTATCTTATTATTTATCCTTTAGTTTCTATTGTTACAGTTACTTTTGAGATTATATTTGATAATGTCAAATCTGCTCCGGATAAATATAGTCATAAGACTCTATCAAATAATGTTAAAAAGTCAGGTATTCTGATAAACAAGAATGGCAGTGTTTATCGGCTATGGGGATTGATTACCCTCTATGCTGTTATATTTTATATTATATTGATCCTGCCGTTTTGTTTTGTATTACAGAGTATTTCTATTTCGTCACAATTAAATATTTGGTTGGCATTAATTGGCAGTTTTTTATTGATATCACTTTCAAGTTGTTTCATTGTATCCAGACTTAAATATTACGCTATTGAACTGTATGGTCAGCTATTCTCCGCTGAAAAAGGTGAAGTAAAAGAAGAAGACAGCGATTCTCATATAATATTTAATTATTTTTTGCCCTGGGCAATTATTGGTGCTGCGATTGCAGGTTTATTGGCATATGGTTATTTTCGTGCCGAGAGTGGTAATTTTACCGATGTAATTACCGTTTCAGTGGTCGCCTTCAGCGCAGGCGGAACATCTTATATTATTTCTCTATGGATAGCTTATGTCACACAAAAACAAGCTATCCTCGATATTAAAGCAAATTTATTACATTTTGAAAAAGATGATAAGCTTGATGAATACTCAATGTATTTTCTCATTCATATCTTCAGTGGTGGTGTTATAACATTAATTTTTATTGCATCTAAATTTTTATCGATTGAGCATTTTTCTCTGATACAAATAATAGTTATTGAAACAATTGCCGGAGCAGCGGCTGCTATAGCGGGTTCATTAGCCGGATTATTAAGAGGAAGATCAAAAACGTTATCCGAAAAGGTTTAATTAATATTTTTGTCAGAATATCTTGCTAATCTATTTTGGCTGCGGGTATTTGAATATATATTCGGAAATATACTCAATAGATTGAGAATGATATTCCTGATAGCAGTGAAAACACTCAATACAGTGCATGAGATATGCGCTGGATATGGGATTGCTTTATTCAGAACGCGAGGGATGTATGTCCAGGACATATTTTTTGCATGACAGAAAAATTAATGGAGATATTGCGATTGTCGGGATGGCAACTCATTTCCCTGATGCCTCGAATTTATATCAATTCTGGGAAAACATCATAGGTAAAAAGGATTCGCTGATCGATATCACGGAGGTGTCAAAAGAAGAATATTGGAAAAAAGAAGACTTTTATCATCCAGATCCGACAGCCACTGATAAAACTTATGGTCATCGAGCCGGCTTTGTGCCCGCGATTGATTTTGATCCGGTAGAATTTAAAATTCCTCCTGCTATTCTCGATTCACTCAGTACCGCTCAGTTATTTGCCTTGTATGTGGCTAAACAGGCAATGCAGGATGCTGGTTTGCTGGATCAGCAAAACAGTAAAACTGACCGTGATCGTATTGGTGTGATTTTAGGCGGTGGTGGCAACGGCAATACATCATTTTCGCTGGCTGCCCGCCAACAGGCCCCTTATCTGCGTGAAATCATGACAAAGGCAGGTCTTTCCGAAGAAGTCGCGGATGAAATTATTGAACGTGCGCACGGAATGTATCTGGAATGGAACGAAGACAGTTTTCCGGGATTTTTGGGTAATGTGGCCTGCGGCAGGATCGCCAGTTATTTTGATCTTGGCGGGACATCCTATATGGTGGATGCGGCTTGTGCCAGCAGTCTTGCCGCAATCAAGGCCGCTATCGGGGAATTACATTCCGGTAGTTGTGATGCTGTCTTGACGGGCGGCGTCAATCTGGAAAACTCCATTTTTTCTTTCCTGTGTTTCAGTAAAACACCTGCCTTATCGAGAAATAACGTATCCCGCCCCTTCGATCAGAGTGCTGATGGCATGATGCTGGGGGATGGTGTGGGAATGCTGGTGCTAAAACGCCTTGAAGATGCTGAGCTGGATGGCGACAAAATCTATGCAGTCATCAAATCAGTCGAAGCCTCCAGTGATGGCCGTGCAAAGAGTATTTTTGCACCCCGTCTGGAAGGGCAGGTAAAAGCACTGAAACGGGCTTATGCCAGTGCAGGTATTATGCCGGCTGATATTCAGCTCGTTGAAGCACATGGCACCGGCACCGCTTCCGGCGATGATACTGAACTCAAGAGTTTGCACGCAGTCTTTGGGGAATTTCAGCTTCCGCCGAAATCGGTGGCGATTGGCAGTATCAAATCCCAGATTGGGCATACTCGTTGCGCTGCTGGTGCTGCTTCTATGATCAAAGTGGCACTGGCATTACACCATAAGGTATTACCACCCACAATTAATGTGGAAAAACCGACAGATTTGCTGATGTCGGAAACCAGTCCGTTCTATGTCAACAGTGAATCCAGACCGTGGCTACGTTCGGTCAGAAATGCGCCACGCCGGGCGGCACTGAGTGCATTTGGTTTCGGCGGAACTAACTTTCATGCCATTCTGGAAGAATACGAGAAACAGGCAAATGGCCGTTATCGGCTGAATGAATCCCCCTGGGTTGTGTTGCTTAAAGGGGAAAATCCCGCTGAGTTACTTACGCAGTGTGAAGCCACATTATCCCTCTTTACCCGTGGTTCAGTGGAAAATGCCATCCGCCGGCATCTTGAACAACAGGATATTGATAATTTACAGCGGCATCAGGCCAGAATACTGTTCGTTTCTCAGTCGATAGAGCAAACGGTGGAACTGCTTTCCACTGCGATCAGGCAATTACAGAAAAACAGTACAGAAGGCTGGGAACACCCTCACGGGATCTATTATCAGCCTGAAGGAAAAATGCTGGATGGCAGAATCGTTGCCCTGTTTCCGGGTCAGGGTTCGCAATATGTCAATATGGCGCGGGATATTGCCAATGACTACCCTGAAATGCGTCAGGCATTGGAAGTGCTGGATGATGTTGCCGTCAGTGAATCAGGTCACGAATTATCCCCGATCATTTACCCTGTTCCGGCTTTCTCAGATGAAGAATATGCCGGGCAGCAGCAGCGGCTGACAGATACCGCTAATGCTCAGCCTGCACTGGGTGCAGTCAGTGCCGGTTATTTCAATATATTGGGAAATATGGGATTCAGGCCTGATTTTGTGGCCGGTCACAGTTATGGTGAGGTAACGGCACTTTGGGCAGCGGGCGTGCTTTCCGACAAAGATTTTCATCGGATTTCCCTCGCAAGAGGCAGAGCCGCCGCATCAGCGAGTCAGCTTTGTGGTACAGGTTCTGATGCCGGTGCGATGCTGGCGGCATCATTACCTCATGACCGGCGTGGAGAAATACTCCATCGTTATACAGGCGTTATTATTGCCAATGATAACTCTGAACAGCAGGTCGTCTTCGGAGGAGATACTGCTCAGATTAATCAGCTGCATAATGAATTGAAAAAACAGGGCATTCATTGCCGTATTCTGCCGGTATCTGCCGCTTTCCATACCCGGTTTATCCAGCCCGCTTATCAGCCTTATCGTGAATATCTGGCGGATATTAACTTTCAGTCACCGGAATGCCGGTTATTTTCCAGTGCAACGGCAGAACCTTATAGCCGCTCACCTCAGCTGATCAAAGAATTACTGGCAGAGCAGCTGATAAAACCCGTCCAATTCCGCCAGACCATAGAAGCAATCTACCAACAAGGAGGGCGTTTATTTGTTGAGTTTGGGCCCAAAGGCGTTCTGGGCAAACTCGTGTCCGATATTCTGAAAAATCGGGAGCACACCGTGATTTCAACTAACCCCACCGATAAAGGGGAGGAGAGATTACAGCTCGCCCGTGTTCAGGCCCGTTTGTTGGCAGAAGGTGTAAAACTGCGGGATATCAACCGGTATGTCCGTATTCAGCCTGTGGAAGAAAAGAACAGACGTCTGACATTCAGACTAAGTGGCGGTTTCTTCCTGTCTGAGAAAAATAAAGCCCGGCGTCAGCATGCCTTACGTGTTGGCGACCATGCTGTTGTTGAGCGGTTTATCGCAGGATCTTTGCCCGTACAGGCAGAAGTTGAAAGTCCCCCTGTTTATGAAGTTGAAAGTAGAGTCGAAGTTATCGCTGAAAGTGATCTTAAAAGCGAGATTGAAACCGAAAAAATGGTAGAGCATAACCAGCCCGTTTCAGCCGAATTTATCCGACAGAACGTACTGACAATTATTCAAAAACGAGATAACCCTATGGAACAGAATAATAAAATAAGTGAAAGCCTGAATGCCGACACACTAAATGAACTGTTGCAGGCCCAGCAAGTGATGAGCCAACTACATCAGCAATTCCAGACAAATCAGAAAGAATATATTCAGTTGCTGAGTATGCTGTTGGAAAAACAATACAGTTTGATGGAAACCTGCCGGGATCATCAGAATCTGCCTGTGATGCTCTCCAGCCTGAGTCAGAGTGTTCAATTGTTGGATAAAAATCTTGAACTGTACCATACCAACCACGAGCGTTATTTTATGACTCAGCAGAGTCTGTTCCAGTCCGGACAGGTAACTTCTGCTATGTCATTATCGTCTATGCCATCATCGCCTAAGTCATCACCATCCGTTAGCCATGTAACGCCGCCGACTGTGAAATACTCTGCTCCGGTTAAGCCTGTGGAACCAGTTTCGACAGCAGAGACAAACATCCATTCAGCAGAAAGAATGGAAGAGATTGTGGCTGTACGTCCAGTCGTGCCGGAAATGCCTCAATTGCCTGAAACCGAGGAAATGCCGGTTGCGCCGATGGTATCAATGGCTGCTGCCGAACCTGCCAATGAGCCTGTTAAGCCAGAGCCAGAACCGGCTGAAATCAAAGTAAAAGCACAAAAACTCACTCCGGAAATAGAAAAGCTGGTCAGGCGTCTTGATCAGATCACCGAAGAAAACATTATCAGCCAGCTGGTTAATATCGTCAGTGAAAGAACGGGTTATCCGCAAGATATGATCAGCCCGGAAATGGATCTGGAAGCCGATTTGGGGATTGACTCCATCAAACGGCTGGAAATTTTTGGTGCCATGTTTGATGCCTTCTCGGCAAACCTGGAGTTGTACGGCGAAACATCAAGAAATAAAGACCTGGAAAACTTCGAAGTCGATTCACTGAGTACTATCGCCAGAATGAGTAGCTTCTTCAGGGAGATGGTCGATGAAGCGATTGCTGCCTTATATAGCAGGGATAATGGTTCGGGATCAGAACAATCCCCATCACTGGCAGATAGCCATCCTGTTGAAAAGCAGCAGAAAGAAATAGTGGCGGACAGAGACGAGAAATCAGATAAATTACGCTCTCTGGGGTTCGTTACATCAACGACATCATCTGCGAGTGCCAATGTAAAAAAGCAGTTGGCTGAATCGCAACGGATAGAGACCTCTGCGGTTCAGCCTGTACTGAATCATCACACTGTATTGAATAAAGAAGTACCGAACAAAGAAACTGAAAAAGACCCTTTTGCTGCCTCGCCGGTTTCCCGTTTTGCCGTGGTGAAACAAGTATTGCCGATGCCGGAGCATTTGCAGGATGTTTTTGCATCCCCGAAATGCTGGCTGATCGTCGATGAAGAAACAGCCGGTTCGACTTGTGCGAATAGTTGTGCGAATACTTGTGCGAATAGTATTGCTGAGTCACTGAAAACGCAGGGCCAGAGGGTCGTTATTATGTCACTGAGGCGGGATCAGGCATTAATGAGCGATGAATCGCTACTGGATGCCGCCCTGACCGATATTGAACAGCAACATGGCCCTATTGACGGCGTTATCTATTTACAGGCGGTCAAACAGCCAGTTAAGGCGCTGGCTGATGTATTCAGTGAGCAGGATTATCGTTCAGTTGAGACAATTTTTCTGCTGGCTAAGCGCCTGCAAGGGAGCCTTACCGGTGATGGGAAAAGATCGGGGTATTTCATGGTGATTATGCGGGGGGATGGCGAACTGCTGACCTCCGGCCGTGAATACTTACCTGTCGTTTCTGCGGGTATCACCGGGCTGACAAAATCGCTAAACATTGAATGGGCTAATGTTTTCTGCCGGACAGTAGACATTGATGTCAGAGTCAAAGACAGCGATGTGGCAAAAATAGTGATGGAAGAACTTCAGGACAACCGGACTGAAATGGGCGAAATCGGGCGTGGCGTGAATAATCAACGCATGACATTAACACTGAGGGAAGAAACAGTACTCTCAGTGACACCCGAGATGCAGGTCAGCCCCCGCGATGTTCTGGTTGTCACCGGAGGTGCCCGCGGCATAACTGCACACTGTATTACTGAACTGGCAAAACAGAGTCAGGCGGCGTTTATCCTGCTCGGGCGTACTGATATTACCGCACCGCTGCCGGTATGGTCAGCAGGTAAAACAACACTGCCTGAACGTAAAGCCGCAGCCATTGATTACCTTCAGGAACAAGGTATTCAGCCGACACCGGTGAAAGTGAATAACATGCTAAGCCGCCTGCTCCATATTGATGAGATTAATGCCACATTACAGGCGATCAGGCAGGCGGGGGCACGGGTGATATATCTGCACTGTGATATTACTGTGCCGGAACAAGTGAAAACTGCACTGGAGAAAGCACAGCAGCAATTCGGTCAGATAACGGGGCTGATTCACGGTGCTGGTAACCTTGCGGATAAGCGGATCGAAAAGAAAACGCAGGCCGATCTACATTCAGTTTTGCATGCCAAAGTAAGGGGGCTTGAAAATGTGTGTCGCGCAATAGATTGCACATCTTTGCGCCATATCATCCTGTTTTCATCAGTTGCCGGATTTTTTGGTAATGCGGGGCAGACTGATTACTCACTGGCGAATGAAATACTGAATAAATTTGCTTACCTGCCGTTTCGGAACAAAAACAAACAGATAATCCGTTCAGTGAACTGGGGGCCGTGGGATGGTGGAATGGTCAGCGATGTGCTCAAGCGGGCCTATAAAGCTCAGAATATGGTGATTATCCCGCTTGAAGAAGGAGTACAACGTTTTGTCCGTGAGTTCTGCGACTCCCGTACACGCCAGATTACGATTGGTGGAAGAATGTATATGGCCCCGAAAAAAATGACACCATGATATTTCAACAGATTTCAGGGTGCGTCGTAGTGGTAAATGAATGTGGCCGACAAAAAAGCACCTTGAAAGACGAAGTGTATAGAAAAAATAATTATGGCTTGTAAATAATAAAATAATAGACCTGAGCGAAAATATCCGCTCAGGGAAACGCTATCATATTAAGGAGTCTCTCCTTTATGGAACATATTGCTATTATTGGAGTCGGATGTTTATTTCCCGGCGCGGATTCCCCTGAAAAATACTGGGATAATCTATTACATGAAAAAGATTGTTCCACCCCTTTATCAGCTCAGGAATTAGGTGTTGATCCGGCCTGTTATTATTCTTCTGAAGCGGCTAAACCTGACACAATTAATTATATTAATAATGGTCATGTTCGTGATTTTCATTTTGATGGCAAAGGTTATCATCTGCCGGAAGAAGAATTAAATACACTGGATGATCTATTTAAATGGACAATTTATGCCGCAGATCAGGCATTAAATGATAGTGGCTATCGCCAGCATAAAAATATTTTGCAAAAAACCGGATTAATTCTTGGCAGTATCGGTATGCCGACTCATTCCACTAAACAATTAATGAATCCGTTTTATCATAAAATATTACAGCCTTATATCAGGGAATTAATTGGTCAGCCGGATTTTAAGTTTAAACAATTCTGGCCTCAGGCTAATCATTCTGAGCAGAATTTAATAACCGGTGGCTATAACGCCACAATTGCAGCATTAGCATTAGGGCTGGCCGGGCCTCGGTATTGCCTTGATGCCGCCTGTGCATCGGCATTGTATGCCATCAGGCTGGGAGCGGATTATCTTCTCAGTCATAAGGCTGACATGATGTTGGTTGGCTCAATCTGCCATGTGGATCATATTTATATCGATCACGGATTTAATATATTGCAGGTTTTCCCGGAAAAAGGGGATTCTATTCCTTTTGATAAATCATCCAAAGGGGTAAAAGCCGGTGAAGGTGTTGGCGTTGTAGCTATTAAACGTTACTCCGATGCAGTTCGTGATAACGATAAAATATATGGGGTGATTGAAGCCATTGGGTTATCTAATGATGCTGGTACTAAACATTTGTTGGTGCCGGATCAACAGGGACAGAATATTGCACTGGAGCGGGCTTATCAGAACTGTCTGCGGGAAATTGATTATATTGAATGTCATGCTACCGGCACCAATATCGGCGATCAAATCGAACTGTCAACGATTGAAGCCTTTTTTGGTGGCAGTAAAAATTCTGATGAAAGCGAAAACATTCCATTAATTGGCGCTAATAAAGCCATCAATGGCCATATGCTGACTGCATCAGGTATGGGCAGTCTGCTGAAAGTGCTGTTAGCCATGCAGCATAATCTGATCCCCGCCACGCCACGGGTTAATCAACTGGTATCGACACCACAAGGCAAGCTTAATATCAGTCATATCGTGCGGCAGGCAAGACCCTGGCCTGAGCGTCATCGCCCCAAAAGGGCTGGTATTAATGCTTTTGGCTTTGGTGGCGTCAACGGGCATATGGTCATCAGTGAAGATAGTCCTGAACGGCGATCCGCCTGTATACCCTCCCAGATGCAAAAAATGCAGAAAACGGAACGTCTGGCGATTGTTGGTATTGGTGTCCATCTGGCAAAAACGGAAGATAACCAGACGCTGGATAAAACGTTACAGCAGGGAACCCAACACTTTTATCCGCTGCCAAAAACCCGTTGGATTGGCATGGAAAAACGCCCGGATATTCTGGCGATGCGCGGGATCAGTCAGCCACCGTTAGGCTCCTATATTGAAACTTTTGACGTTGATTGCAGGAAATTCAAATTACCGCCCAATGTTATCGGAGCGCATCTAAGCTGCCATCTGTTTTTGTTGCCAATTGCAGAGCGGGCTTTTCTTGATGCGGGATATCAGTTGGATGGCAGCAAACGTAATATTGCCGTCATTGTGGCGGGAGGAATTGACTACAGCTGCCTGCGTTATCAGGTACGTAATGAAATCAGCTGGCAGCTGGAACAAAGTTTAGCGAGCCACGGCATTCAGCTATCGGCAGAAGATACCACTGCATTGCAGGAAATTGTTAAAGATAGCCTGTTCCCGAAACCTTATCCCGAAGGCATCACCGGCGGAATTGGTAATATTGTGGCGAGCCGTCTGGCTGCACATCTGAAACTGAATGGCCCGGCCTTTACGCTTTATAACGAAGAAAGCTCTCCGTTTAAGGCACTGGAACTGGCTCAGTTTATGCTGAGCAGACAGCATGTGGATGCAGTCATGATTGCCAGCAGCAGTTTTGGTGGCAGTCTGGAAAATGTGTTGTGGGATCACCAATCCGATCATGGAAATCAGATAGTCGGGGACGGGGGAGGAGTGATTGTCCTCAAGCGTGAACAGGATGTCATCAAGGAGAAAACGCCGTCCTATGCCATGTTGGATGGAATTGGCATCAGTTACGTACCTGATCATTCACTTGATTTTCGGATAAATGAAGACGCGATTGTTGCTGCTGCACAGTCAAGCCTGACTGCTGCGGGCTGTAGTGTGGATCAGGTTGGCTATATTGAACTGTATGCCGGGGGAAGATCCGGCGAGATTGAGACAGAACTGTCCGCACTCGGGCGGGTTTATGGCGCACAAGAGGGAAAACCCACTGCGGCCATTGGTACGCTGAAAGCAAATTATGGCCATTTATCGGCATCTGCGGGTTTGCTCGCCATTATCAAATCCGCCCTGCAACTGACGCAATGTTACTTGCCGATATTACCGGATTATCCTCAGAGACAGACACTGGCCCAGCATGCTGCGGGTAAATTCTATTTACCGGTACAGACTCAGGAATGGCCTGCTTCAGAGGGTGCCCCGCGCCGTGCTGCCATCAGTCACTTAGGTATTGACCGTTCTTACAGCCATGTCATTTTAAGTGAACCACAAAACGGAAAACGCGCACGTCTGACACCGCCGCCGGTATCAAATCAGCCGGGCCTGAAAGTGACGACTTATACCGCACGGGAAAAAACAGTAGAAGAATTTATTCTCAATGAGCAGGCATTAGCCCGATTCGCACCTTTGAGAGCCATTTCTGCACAACAACAGGCCGTATCAGCAAAAGAAGCTGAAACTACTCAAAAAGCCCTTCCACCAGTGGAAGTAAACCATTTCATACGCAATGCCCGTACTCAGCTGTGTTATCTGCAACTGGAACAGACATTTTATCAACTGATAAAACAGAATTTAGCGCAATCCACTGAGATAAAATCAGTCAATCAGACGTCGCCAATGGCTGAGAAAACCGCAGTGGCTGCCCCTGTGATTTTTGATGAGCATCAATTACTGGAACTGACCGACGGGAGCGTGGCAAAAATACTGGGAGCGGATTATGCCGAAGTCGATAACTACCCGATCCGTACCCGTATGCCATCTCCTCCGTTTATGTTTGTTTCCCGTATTACGGGGCTTTCTGCGGTTAAAGACAAGCTGGAGCCTTGCTACATCGAATGGGAATACGATATTCCTGAAAATGCGTGGTATGCCGTTAATGGCCGCGTTCCTTCCTTCGTCGCGCTGGAATCATCCCATGCGATGATTGTCGCGTTTACCGTGATTGGCTGTGACATGCTGTTCAAAGGACAGCTTTGTTACCGCGCGGTTGACTGTAGTACGACAATTTACAGCGAAATGCCGAAAGCCGGAGAAGTATTGCGCGGACGTGTCAATATCACTTCTGTCATGCGGGTAGGAAGCCGGTTTCTGGCGGGTTACGAATATCTTTGCTATGTGGGGGATCGTCTGGTTTTCCGGCTGGTCGCCACATCGGGCTTCTTTAGCCGTAAGGAAATCGAAAAAGCAGGTGCATTTGACAGTAAGGCTTATTTTGCCAAAGCCAGAGCTGCGATCACGGAAAATCCCTTCACGCTTTTATTAACGGATAAGTCATCACTAAACAGACAGGGACAGAAAACGTCATCGTATGCTGAATTTCTGCCCAGCGCGTTTCTGCACTGCGACAAAACCACATTTAATCAACAAGATATTACTCATGTCATGAATGGGGATTTGTCTGCCTGTTTCGGCTCCCGCTATGGACGCACTCATAGCGAAAACCTGTGTACGCCGGATACCCGTATGCTAAGCCGGATCCTGAGCGTTGATAAAATGGGCGGGGAATTTGGTCTGGGGCAGATAGTGGGGGAGTTTGATATCGATCCTGAACACTGGGCGTTCAGGGCACATTTCAAAAATGATCCGGTCATGCCGGGAACACTATTGGTAGAAGGTTCAGAGCAATTGATGAAATTCTACTTGTTCTATCTCGGATTGCATTCTCTGCCGGATCTGGAAGCACAAACACTGACAGAACATACGACCAGCGCCAAATTCCGTGGTGAAGTGAAATGCACGCGGGATGTACTGCAATTCCGGCTGACCTGTAAATCCATTGATGCCCGCTATACCGCTGATAAACAGCAGGACGGCACACTGGATTCAATCACCTTGTTTTTCATCGCAGAAACCCTTTATCGCGGCAATGTCGTGGGTATCAGTGACAACATGGGGGTGAAGTATATCCGTCGTCAGCCACAGCAAACGGCAGCGCCGGAACAGGAAGCCGCAAAATGAATCAGCCGAGAACTATTGCGTCAAGCTCGTTAAAAAACAGTTTGTCAAAAAACAGCCTGTCGATGGAAAGCGTTTCCCGTTTGCAGGATTTGGGCACTGAACTGAGGGTAGTTAAATCCGGCACTTCTATTTCATTGCTATCAACGGATGAACCAATAACAGACCCGGTTACTGTTCTGGGGAGTCTGCCTGCAATAACAGCAGTCAGTCTGGGAAATGTCGGTTTTATGGCGGATTATGGTGTGGACTATGCCTATTATGCCGGTGCAATGGCAAATGGTATCCATTCTGAAGAGATGGTTATTGAATTGGGGCGGCAACGAATTCTGGGGATCTTTGGTTCCGGTGGTTTGCGTATTCCCCGGATTACCGCAGCGATTGCCCGTATTCGGCAGGCATTACCGGAAGGGCCGTTCGGGGTAAATTTGCTGCATAACCCCGGTAATCCGGACTGGGAAATGGCCTGTGTGCGTCTGTGCATAGAAAATCAGGTGCAGGTAATCGAGGCTTCAGCTTATATCAATCTCAGTCCGGCACTGGTTTATTATCGTGTCAGCGGGCTGGCTCAACAGCCAGATGGCTCCGTGTTGCGTTGCCATCGCCTGATAGCGAAAGTTTCCCGTCGGGAAGTCGCCCAACATTTTCTGCGCCCGGCTCCCGAAAATCTGCTGCAAAAATTGCGGGCAGACGGCCTGATTACGGCTGAACAGGTTGAGTTGGCCCGTCAGGTTTCAATGGCAGATGATATTACCGTAGAAGGTGATTCCGGCGGGCATACCGATCAGGGCGTACTGGCCTGTATTTTCCGCTCGGTTGTACAGCTACGGGATGAAATCGCGGCAGATGAAAGCCAAATCGGTTATCAGGTGCGGATCGGCGCAGCAGGAGGATTGGGGACACCCCATGCCATTCTGGCCGCTTTCGCTCTGGGAGCGGCTTACGTTGTCACCGGCTCAGTCAACCAGAGTTGTGTGGAAGCGGGAACATCCTCTGCCGTGAAAAAAATGCTGGGGCAGGCACGTATCAGTGACGTTGCTACCGCGCCATCAGCGGACATGTTTGAGCTGGGTGCCAAAGTACAGGTTTTGAAACAAGGCAGCATGTATGCCGTACGGGCACAGAAACTGTACAGCCTGTATAAACAGTATGACAGTCTGGATGACTTGCCAGAGCAAGAAATAACTCTGCTGGAAAAACAGATATTTCATAAACCGCTGTCAGATATCTGGCAAGAAACCATCGACTATTTCCACTCAACTCATCAGCCCGACATTATCGCCAAAGCAGAAAAACAGCCGAAGAAAAAAATGGCGCTGGTATTCCAGTGGTATCTCGGTCAGTCGTCACGCTGGGCGATTACCGGCGATCCTGTGCGCAATATGGATTACCAAATCTGGTGCGGTGCGGCAATGGGGGCCATGAATGAATGGCTGAAAGGCACTCCTTTTGAGGCGGTTGAAAACCGGCATGTCAGCGATATAGCCAGACTTCTGATGAATGGGGCGGCCTGCCTTACCCGCATAGCATTACTCGAATTACTCAATGTTGCTGTACCTGAACAGGTAAAACAGCATCTGTTGTTGAGTCACGGGCAATACAGCTCAAAACAGTGTGTTACAAAACAAAATTTTACAGAACAAAGCGTTGCAGAAAAAATCATTACAAAACAAATGCCTGACCAAAAAATAGAATCTAATCAAAAAACAGAACCTGATCAAAAATCAAAGGTGAGGAGTAAAGAATCTATGGATGCTTCAACAAAACTCTGTCTGGATAACTCAAAAGGCTTTTATAAGAAATGCTGGGATCTGATGCCCGGAGGATCGCACTATAACTTTGGCGATCCTGAGCGTCCGTTAGTCATCCCGTTTAATCGCGGGGAAAAATCCCGTGTATGGGATCTGGATGGTAATGAACATCTGGATATGTTTTGTAAATTCGGTGCATTACTGGTCGGGCATCACAATGAGGCTTACAACAGCTCATTGATCGAATATATGAATAAAGTCACTTCCGTTGATACCTGTGATTTGGAAGTTGCTGTCTGTGAAACGATGGTCAGACATATTCCTTGTGCTGAAATGGTGCGTTTCTGCCTGAGCGGAACCGAAGCTGTACAAAATGCGCTGCGTCTCGCCCGTGCTTTTAGTGGTAAAAACCGCTTTATCCGCTTCCACGGTCACTATCACGGTAATGCAGACAATATCATGGGCTGGCGTAAGAAACAGGATCTGACTTATCCGGTGCCGGAACAGTTCAAGGGTGATCTGCTGGATACATTGGGGCGTGATCCTAACGTGATGACAGATCAGTCTTTTATGTTGCCGTGGAATGATATTGATATTCTGACGGCGACGATAGAGCGTTACCATGATGAAATTGGTGCCGTTCTGATGGAGCCGATCTGCATTAATGGCGGGGGTATTTTCCCGGTCGAAGGCTATCTGGAGAAAACCAAAGCACTGTGTGAAAAATACAATATCGTGCTTATTTTCGACGAAATCATTACCGGCGTTCGTATCGGGCTGGGTGGAGCACAGAAAATACTGGGTGTGACGCCTCATCTGGCGACGTTTGGTAAAGCGCTGGGAGGCGGAGCCATGCCAATCTCTGCCATTGCCGGACGTCGGGATATTATGAATCTCTATACCCGCGGCAAAGTTATTCACGCCGGAACTTTCAACGGTTATCCACTCGGACTGGCTGCCATTCAAACCACTTTCAGCCTGATTGAACAGGACCCCGGTTGTTATGACCGGATGGGCGATATCATGCGCCAGATTTCGAATACCTTTGTGAAAGCCGCAGAAGCGGTCGATTTACCACTGGTAGTGCAGGGTATGCCGACGGCGCTGGTGTATCACTCTCAGAATACACCGGTTATGTCTACTGAAGGTTACAGCGATAAAGTCAAATTCTGCGACATCATCATCCGTGAAATTTCCAAACGCTATGGCATTCAGTTCTCTCCATTATCCCGCATGTACCCCAATCTGCTGATGTCACAGGATGACGTGCGTTTCTTCGAAGAGCGGATTTTCGATGCCATGGAAAATGCCCGCAAAGTGATTGATATCGCTTTTAAAGAAGGGATCACCGGATGAGTCGGCAGATTGCTGTTGTCACCGGAGCTGGTGGAGGATTCGGCGCCGCGATTGCCAGAACTTTGCTGGATATCGGTTATCAGGTGGCTGCAACAGATATCAGCATACAAAAACTGACGCTCCTTAAGGAGCGTCTCGGGCAGCCGGAATCTCTGGCGATATTTGAAATGGATGTCACTGATCCCGCCTCTGTTGAGCAGGCCGCACAACAGATCACTGAAACATGGGGTAAAACAATCACGGTACTGGTGAATAATGCCGGCATTATTCACCGGACTTTCTGCCTGTCAGGTCAGGGATTACCGGAAGTCGCCAAAATGATAGATGTCAACCTGACAGGTGCCTTTAACTGCACATCGATTTTTGTCCGTTACATGGCAGCGCAGAAATACGGACGCATCATTAACATCGCCTCGATTGCCGGTATCTGGGGAGCGGCGGGTGGTGCGGCCTATGGCGCATCAAAAGCGGGGCTGATTTCTGCTACTGAATCCTGGGGGCGCGAACTGGGTCCTCTTAATATCAGCGTAACCGCGATTGCTCCGGGGGTCTGCAAAACTGACATGCTGGAGCAGTTTGTTAATTCAAGCCCAATGGAATCAGCTGCGGAAGATAAGATTGTACGTTCCATTGTGCCTGTCGGACGTTGGGGAACATCAGATGATGTGGCGGAAGTTGTCGGATTTCTGGCGAGTTGTAAAACCAATTATCTCAATACTGCAGTGATCCCGCTGGATGGCGGAATGCGCGTTGGCACCATATGAAACCTGTTTAACCCATTAACGTAGATAACGTAGAGGATGAACATGCTCAACAATACTCAAAAGGATATCAAAAACATTCTGGTGACTGGTGCAACGGGTGTTATGGGAGGAAGAGTTTTACTTGAAATTCTGATGACAACTGATGCGAATGTGTATTGCCTGATAAGAGCTGAAAATAATCAGCAGGCACTGATGCGTCTGGAAGATTTTTTATTTACCTACGATCCGGAAAAACGCAGCCGCGACAGTTTACATCGCATTATTCCTGTATTGGGTGATATTACAGAAACCAATCTTGGGCTGACAGAACCCTTTTACTCTGAATTGGCCGGTAAAATTGACAGGGTGATCCATTGTGCTGCCTGGACAAATCTGGTCGCATCTTATAGTCGTCTTGCTGCCGTCAACGTGACGGGAACAGATCATGTCATTGAATTTTGTCTGCGGGGTGATATCCCCATGCTCTATACCTCCAGTTTCAGTATCGTGGGGGAAAACCTGTACCGTGATGGCTTTGTCATGCATGAGACGGATCTGGATGTGGGGCAGAGATTCGATGACATGGATTATGAGCGCACAAAATTTGAAGCAGAACAGGCCGTTCACCGTGCGGGGGAAAAAGGACTCAGGTGGGTTATTGTGCGTCCGGGTAACATCTGGGGCGATAGTGCCAATGGCAATTACCCACTGAGAAATACCAGAGTCAAAGGTCTTTATTATGAAATGGTCAGGGCGCTGGTCGAAACCGGGCTGACTTTTAGTGCAACGGACGATTTCGATATTACACCTGTTGATTACATCGCGCAGGCATCATTGTATGCCATTTTGAATATCGATAAATTTAACGGCAAAACCCTTCATCTGACGACGCCCAATCCAATCAAATACAACGATATTGTCGCTTTCCTGCGGGAATTCGGTTACCGCATTGAAACCATCAAAAATGAAGTTTACATGGAAGCTTTGGCACAAAGCTGCCTGTATCTCAATGGGCAACCTTATCGTTCAGTTTTTACTGATTTGCTGGCGCTGGTTCATGGTGGTGGAGAAATGAATGAAACGGCCAAATATGCCACCGAAATAACGGCAGATTTACTCAGTGGCAGCGGTATTCAATGCCCGCCATCAGATAAAAAACTGCTTTCCTGTTATGTGAACTACCTGATTGAAAATAACTTTATTCCATCACCTCAACAGCAGGGTGAACAGGCCGAAATCCGCTCATTGTCAGCGGGCAGCGGTTATATGGAAAATTTGTTTGATGCGGATTTGTAATAAAAATACGAACTAAAACGGAGTTTACAATGACTGAACAAGATCTCTGTGTGACATTAATTCAAACCGATTTGTTTTGGGAAGATGCAGAAAAAAACCGGGAACACATAGAAGGCTACATTACGCAACTGGTTGAGAGCGACCTTATCGTTTTGCCGGAGATGTTCACGACCGGATTCAGTATGAAGCCACAAGCTATCGCAGAAACGATGGATGGCCCCAGTGTTTTGTGGATGAAAAAACTGGCTGCTGAGAAAAACTGTGCAATTGTCGGCAGTATGATCATCACGGAAAACCAGCAATTTTATAACCGTCTGTTATGGGTCAATGCAGATGGCTCTATTGCTTATTATGACAAAAAACATCTCTTCACTTTTGCTCACGAAGATCACGAATATACCGCGGGCAATACCCCACTTATCGTAGAGTACCGAGGGTGGAAAATCGCCACGTTTATCTGTTATGACCTGCGCTTCCCGGTATGGTCACGCAATACTAACGGACAATATGATGCCGCACTCTATATCGCCAGCTGGCCAGCCAGACGCTCTCTGCACTGGCGTACCCTGTTGCAGGCACGGGCAATTGAAAACCAGAGCTATGTCATCGGCGTTAACCGTGTAGGGCAGGACGGAAACCAGCTCGACTATACGGGGGATTCCATGCTGGTTGATCCGTTAGGTGAAATCCTGCTGCACGAAAAAGAAACCGAGGCAGTAAAAACCATGACCATCTCTCTTGCCCATGTTCGGGAGACCAGAGAACGCTTTCCTTTCCTGAAAGATGCTGATCCTTTTGTTTTTCCACCGTCGTTTTAATAGAAGCGCGTTAAAAGAAGCGTCTTAAAAAGATCATGTGAAAAGGATCGTTGTAAGGCACGTTTCAGGGCTGTCTGGTTACACAACTGTTTTAATTCAAAGCAAAAGTTTTTAATTGAAGGAAGATGGCTAATGGTGATTTCAACCGAGTTTGAGCAAATTGCTGCACGTTTCCCGGAAAATATCGCGGTGACACAGGGAAATGAAAGTCTGACCTATCGTATGCTGTCAGAGCACGTGACTAGACTCAGCCAGCCGTTGCATGAACAGGCTGGCAGTCAGTTCGTTATGACATTGATGGAAGAGAGTATTTCGCTGATAACCGCAGCATTAGCCATTATGAAAGCAGGCAAAGTGTTTGTGCCATTATCGCCAAAACTGCCGGAACAACGTCTTGCCACATTGCTGGCCCAATTTCGTGGCGCAACGATTGTGACTTGTCGTCAGTGGTTGCCACTGCTGGAACATTTATCCGAAGGTTATTCTCTGGTGTTGGCAGATGAAATGTTGGCTGATGAAATACAGGAACAACATTCAATCATTCCGCCTGTCAGAGTAGCTGAAAACGCATTGCCTACCCGGATTCATAACAGTGACACTCAGCACCACAGGCTGGCGTATGTCTATTTTACCTCCGGCTCGACCGGGCAGCCCAAAGCCATCTTAGGCCGTGAAGACAGTCTGCTGCATTTTATTCATTGGGAAAGTCGTGAGCTGGGTGTGACGCCTGCTGATAAAGTCAGCCAATTGATCAATCAGATGTTCGATCCTTTCCTGCGGGACATGCTGCTGCCATTGTTGAACGGTGCAACCCTGTGTATTCCTACTGTCCATGATATCCGTTATTCACCGCAGGAATTGCTTGGCTGGATGCGTGAACAGCAAATCAGCATTACGCATCTCATTCCTTCCCTGTTTCAGGTTTTACTGGAATGCCCGCAATCTTCTCATGACCTCCAGTCTCTACGCTATGCGGTGTTGTCAGGAGAAATGTTGAAAGGTTCGCTGGTGGATCTGTTTTATCAGTGCCGGTTACCGCAGACTCAATTAATCAATCTGTATGGAACAACGGAAACCACACTGGCACGAGTCTGTTATCGGGTTACAGAGAAAGACAGACAGCGGTCACTGATCCCTGCCGGTAAGCCCATCGATGATACTGTTATCTCCGTGGTAAATGAGAGGGGAGAAAGTGTTCCGGCAGGTATGGAAGGAGAGATCTGGATCAGTACGCCCTATATGAGTGCCGGTTATTTGTCATCGGGAGCTGAAAATCACGCACGTTTTATCACTCCGGAACAGGGAGAGCTGGCGGGCCAGCCGGTTTACCGAACCGGTGATCTGGGACGCATTGATGAACAGGGGAATTTACTCCTGCTTGGTCGAAATGATTTTCAGATTAAAATCAACGGGCAGCGCCTTGAAACAGCAGAAATTGAGAGCCTGCTTGAACAGCATCCTGCGATACAACAGGCCATTGTGCAGGCATTTGAGCAACCGCAGGGCATCAGGCTAGTAGCCTTTATCCGTCCGGTTCCTGAGATAACCGTGACAGAGACGGCATTAGAGACTTATCTGTCACCCCATCTGGCGGCGGCCATGCGCCCCGCTGATTATCAATTCCTGTCACAATTCCCATTGTTATCCAATGGAAAAATTGATCGTAAGGCATTACAGGCACCGACTATTCGCCAAAGCGCCACTCACCGGCAGAATCCGGTTCCTCCACTAGGCGAACAGGAAATAAAACTGGCGGCTATCTGGCAGTCACTACTGCATGTTGACCCGATTGGACGTGACGATAATTTCTTTGCTCTGGGAGGTAATTCTCTACAAGCAATCCGCATGATTGCTCAGGTACAGGAACAAACGGGGCTGAAGCTGCATTTCAGTGATCTGTTCCGGCAGCCGACACTGGCCCAATGTGCGGCCATGCTACATGCCAGCGAACAGCCAGAAGAGATAACGGCAGATTTACATACTGCCAGTTATGAACAGCAGGGCATTTATCTGATTCAACAAGCTGTTTCTGACGTCCCGATTTTCAATATGGCCTATGTTACCGAATGGCAGGGGGCGCTGGATCAGTATCGTTTACAACAAGCCTTTGATGCTTTGTTTACCCGTTATGATGTGCTGAGAACCGGTTTTGTCATGCAGGAGGGCGAGATTTCCGCCCGGATAGCTGCGACGGTTTCTGCTGATATTCTCTGGCAGGATCTGACCCGATACGGTGCGCAGGCGCCATTGCAGGCAGAAAATATTATCAGCCAGTTTGCTTCCGCCCCCTTTGAATTAGCTCAGTCACCATTGTTACGTTTGGCAGGGCTGACACTGAGACCGCACAATCATCTGATTGTACTGGTTTTTCATCATTTGATTGTAGATGAAGAATCAGTCAGACAGCTGTGGGATGAATTACTGGAAAACTACACGCAGTTGCAGGCAAGAAAAGAGCTTACTATCCGGGCACCTCATTATGGCCAGCGGGAACATGTACGTATCCAGCACCAGCGGGTGAACGGAAAAACCGGAATGGCGGCCCGTGAATACTGGCAACAACAACTGGCAGGAACACTGCCGTTACTCCAGCTGCCTTATGATTTTCCCACACCCACCGTCCGCAGTTATCAGGGACGACGTATACCTTTCAGTCTGCCCTCAGCAGCTCATAAACAGATTGAAACACTGGCCTATCAGTATGGCGTCACGCCTTATCTGATTTTACAGGCGGGATTTATTGCATTTCTGGCCCGCTATTCACGTCAGAGCGATATTCTGTTGGGAACACCGGTCTCCAATCGTCATTATAGTGAAGAGCAGCAGCCGATTGGCCTGTTACTCAGCTTATTGGTGATACGTAATCAGGTTGATCTCAGCCAGTCATTCGAACACTTGCTGGAACAGGTTAAATCGACCTTCATTGATGCGATCGCACATCAGGATCTGCCCCTCAGCCAGTTGTTACTTTTGCTCAAAGAGGATTCAGGACAAACCAGTTCAGGAAAAAACGGAGGTGAAGATAATCATCATCCGGGGATCTCGCCACTGTTTCAGACCCTGTTTACCTACCAAAACACACCCGTTACCCACAAACGTCTGGGAGCAGTACAGCTTTCTCCGCTACGCCACTGGGATGTGCAAATCGCCAAATATGAGCTGGCACTGGAAATGTGGTGTGAAGACGGAGAATTACAGGGCGTATTTCAATATGCCAGCGACCGTTTCCTGCCGGAAACCATCTCCCGCATGGCGGAAAACTTCTGTTATTTTCTGCCGCAGTTAATGAACCAGCCACAACAGGCTGTAGGGCGTGTAGCCCTGCTCAGCCCCGGCCAGCAACAGCAGCTGACTGAGTGGAACCGGACTGAACGCCCCTTCAGCGATAATATTGCGCTGCATCAGCTTATTGAACGTCAGGTACAACGAGTGCCTGATGCCATTGCCGTTGAATTCGGCCAGCAATGCCTGACTTATGCTGAATTGGATCAGTGTGCCAACCAATTGGCCCATTTTTTGATTCAGCAAGGTGTCGGGCCTGAAATTTGTGTCGGGCTGAGTGTTGAGCGTTCACTGGAACTGGTGATCTGTTTTCTGGCGATCCTGAAAGCAGGTGGGGTATATGTGCCGATTGATCCTGACTACCCGCTGGATCGCAGTCTTCATGTAATTGAAGATGCGGGCCTGCGCTTGTTGATAACACAGGAGCAGTTTGTGTCACGTTATCAGGACGGTAATGTACCTCTGTTCTGTCTTGAAACGCTGATGCCTCAGTTGTCTGCATTCAGTACTGACAATCCACGGGCAGATGTCCGGGCTGAAAATACCGCTTATATCATCTATACCTCCGGCTCTACCGGCAAACCGAAAGGCGTTCCTGTCCGCCACCGCGGAGTCTGTAATCTGGCAGAAACGGAAGTGGAATTTTTAGCTATACCGCCAGATAGCCGGATACTCCAGTTCGCCTCTTTTAGCTTCGACACTTCCGTCTGGGAAATCCTGATGGCGTTCTGTAGCGGCAGCACATTATTAATGGCTTCCCGCCTTGCTATCATGCCCGGCCCTGATCTGCTGGAGCAGCTTATTACGCGGCGTGTTACTCATGTCACTTTACCTGCATCGGCACTGGCTGCACTGCCTGTGGCTGATTTACCGGATTTGCAGGTGCTGATCGTCGCCGGAGAAGCCTGCGGGCTGGATTTGCTGCATAAGTGGGGGAAAAACCGGCGTTTTATTAACTCCTATGGCCCGACGGAAGCCACCGTGGGGACGACGAATGCCGAGTTGACGACAGATGATAACCAGATTCATATCGGTCGCCCAATCGCCAACTCACAGGTCTGGATTTTAGACGAATATCAGGCACCATTGCCGATTGGGGTCGCGGGTGAACTCTACATCGGTGGGGTGGGTGTGACGGCGGGTTATCTGAATCGGCCTGACCTGACTGAATCCCATTTTATCCCCGATCCGTTCAGCTCCCGGCCGGATGCCCGCCTTTATCGCACCGGCGATCTGGCCCGTTACAGAGCTGACGGCAATATTGATTATTTGGGGCGTATTGATCAGCAAATAAAAATTCGTGGCTATCGCGTAGAACTTGGCGAAATTGAAAGTGCTCTGCGCCAGTATTCTGCTATTTCTGATGCAGTGGCAATGGTACGGGAAGATTACCTGAATGCCAGTGCAATCGTCGCCTATATACTTCCCAAAGCGGAGTCTGAACTTGATCAGGCGCAGATTGAATCGCATCTGAACGGCTTATTGCCGGAATTTATGTGCCCGTCCTGCTATGTGTTTTTGCACGAATTTCCTCGCCTGCCGAATAATAAAGTAGATAGAAAGCGCTTCCCCAAACCTGTCAGGCAGGAAAACGAAATCGTTGCAGAACCTGCCCAGAACGACACAGAACAGGCCATTATTCAGGTCTGGCAGGATTTGCTGGGGCATCAGGCGATTGGACGTAATACCTCATTTTTTGCCGCAGGCGGGCACTCACTGCTGGCCGCTAAAATGGTCGCTATGCTGGCTGATCAGTTCCGGCTGTACTTCAGGGTCAGTGATGTGTTTATCTGCCGTACTCCGATGCGACTGGCAGAAAAAGCCGATTTAACAGCCCCTGTGAATCCTCTGCATCCGGAAGCCGTTCATGAAGCTCCGCTGAGTTTCGCCCAGCAACGGATGTGGTTCCTTGATCAGCTATATCCTGATAGTTGCCGTTATCACATTACCAGTATCAAAACGTTTACCTGTGCTGATTCTCTGACTAACACAACCGGAAACTGCGGGGATGCTGAACGGATACAAAACAGCATCATGTCGCTGTTCCGTCGCAATCCATTGCTCAATCTGCGTTTACGGATGGAAGGAACCACGCCACAGCAATACTACAGTGAGCAGTTACCTGATTGCCCGCACGAAATTATCGAAGTACAGAATGAGCAGGAATGGCAGCAGCAGTTACAACTGCGGGCTATGAATATGGCGGAAACGCCCTTTCAGCTGATCGGACAACCGCTGTATCGGCTATTGCTGGTCACGGATGCAAGACAAGGCAGCGCACTGATTGTCTGTCTGCATCATATTCTGGTGGATGAGCAATCACTGGCGCTGCTGGATAATGAGTTACTGTCATTGTATTTGACAGAAGAGTATCTGGCAGAAGAAAAGGCTATTCAACCAGCAACCCCCGATTATATGCAGTTTTCCGCATGGGAACATAGTACAGAAGCCCAGCAAATCTGGCATAGCCAGTTAGATTACTGGCGTCAGGTTTATCATCACCTGCCACCGGTAGCGACATTCCCTCAACAGCATTCTGAACGGACTGAGGATGTAAAAGCGGCTTATCACCGTATGCCGCTCTCTTCTGAACAAACCGCCGCTCTGCGCAGGCTGGCACAACAGCAGGATACAACACTGTTTACCCTGATGATGGCGGCGTTCCAGATTTTATTACAGCGCTACTGCGGGGAAGGTGACGCAACGGGGGATATTGTCGTTGGGATACCTGTAACGCTGCGTGACAAACCCGAACTGCAATCTGTTATTGGATTATTGCTCAATACGCTGGCTGTACGTCAGAACGTGGATATCAGGCTGTCATTTACTGAGTTCCTGCGTAGCAGTGTGCAAACACTGAATCAGGCAATGGCGAACAAAGATGTGCCGTTTGAGCAGGTGGTGGATGCGGTATTACCCGCGGAAAAACGCTCTCTTTCTCCGCTGTTCAGAATCATGTTTGTATTCAATGCACAGCAGCATCATCAGCAATACCGGACTGGCACAATAAACAGTCAGTCGATAAATAACCCGGAAGCTAAATTCGATTTAACGTTGTTTGTTCAGGAGATGTTTGTTCAGGAACTGTCTCAGCCGGAAATGACAGATAGCCTGTTATTAACCGTGGAATATCGTCAGGCGTGCTTTGCACCGGAAATGGTGGAGCAACTGGTGACGCATTATGTCCGTCTGCTGAACAGCCTGTGTGATACACCAGAGCAGCCAATTTATCAGTTGCCTATGTTGTCACCACAAGAATATCAGCAGCAGGCGAACGAACTTAATTCTACGGATCAGCCGCTGTTGTATTCGGTGGTACACCAGCAGTTTGAACAACAGGTGAGTCAAACGCCACAGGCGATTGCCCTGCGGGAACAAGACGAAACCGAATTTGCGTTGAGTTATGAACAGCTCAACCAACGTGCTAATCGGCTGGCGAATGATTTACTGAAACAGGGTATTGGTCAGGGATCGCAGGTGGGGATCTGTCTGCCGCGCTCCGCCATGCTGGTTGTGGCGATCCTTGCCGTTCTGAAAACAGGGGCAGCATATGTGCCCGTTGACTCCACTTATCCGGCAGATCGTGCCCGATTTATGCTGGAAGATGCACAGGTCGCACGGGTGATCACCAACCATGAGCTGGCTGCCAGATTAGCTCTGCCAGCACAGCAAAGTATTCTGTTGAATCCTGAACAGTTTATTTCAGAAGCTGTTACCGATTATCAGGGGAATATTGCTAATCCGGATATTGTAATTTCACCAGAGCAGCCCGCCTATATTCTCTATACTTCCGGCTCGACTGGCAGGCCAAAAGGCACGATCATTCCGCATCGTGGGCTGAAAAACTATCTCCAGCATGCCTGCGAATATTATGGAGATAGAAGCAGACAGGGAAATACTCTCCATGCCTCCATCTCCTTTGATGCCACTATTACTAGTCTGTTCCTGCCGTTATTACAGGGGCAAACCCTGTTTATTCTGCCGGAAGGCGATGATATCCCGGCATTAATTCAGGCGTGGCAACAGTTGCCGGATTTAACAATGGCGAAGATCACGCCGGCTCATCTGGAACTGCTGAGCCAGCAGTTATCACCGGAACAGGCAGGGCGAATACCTTTGCTGGTCATTGGCGGAGAAAGTTTATCGGCCAGTTCCCTGCGCTTCTGGCGACAACATGCACCACAAGTCAGAATTATCAATGAATATGGCCCGACGGAAGCCACAGTAGGCTGTTGTATCTACGACACACTGGCCGGAGAGATAAAAGGTGATGGCGCATTGCCGATCGGCCGCCCGATAGCTAATACACAGCTTTACCTGCTGGATGAATGCCAGCAGTTGGTGCCTTTTGGCTCCGTGGGGGAACTGTATATTGGCGGAGAGGGCGTAGGGCTGGGATATTTTAACCGCCCGGATCTGACTGAAAGCCGATTTATCACCTCTCCTTTCTCTTCATCATCACAGAAAAAACTCTATCGGACAGGCGATCTGGCCCGTTATCTGCCGGACGGCAATTTGTTATTTTTGGGTCGCAAAGATCAGCAAATCAAACTGCACGGTTACCGAATTGAACTGGAAGAGATAGAGGCTCAACTTTCAGCCTGTCAGGGTGTGGTTCAGGCAGCAGCAGGGATGAGAGACGTTCACGGTCGTCAGCATCTGGTTGCTTATCTGGTCATGAACAAACGGGTGGCAGATCAGACTGTAACAGAGATAGAAAATGTGCGGCAAGAACTGAGCCAGCGCTTGCCAGCATATATGTGCCCGACTCAATGGATCACACAGGAAACACTGCCACTGACGGCTAATGGCAAAATTGACCGCAGAAGTCTGGCACAGATTGCGTTACCTGAACAACCTGATTACCCGCATCGTCGGATGCCGGTGACCGCACTGGAAAAACAGCTGACAGAAATCTGGCAACAAGTGTTGGATCAGCAAAACTTGGGCATTGATGATGATTTCTTTGTGCTGGGCGGAGATTCTATTCTTAGCCTGCAAATTGTGTTCAGAGGGCGGGAAATTGGCCTACGGATCACACCGAAAATGCTGTTTGATTATCCGACTATTGCAGGATTAGCCGCTGTCGTTACGCAAGAAGCTACGCAGGCAAATAATGCTGATGATAAAGCCGGAAACAATGCTCAACCCGTACAGGGAGAGTATGCCCTGCTGCCTATCCAACGCTGGTTCTTTGCCCATCACCATGCTAATCCGCACCATTATAATCAGTCCTATCTGTATGCTCTGGAGCCGGAAACAGATATTTCGCGGCTGGAGCAGGCATTGACACGGGTGGTTAATCAGCATGATGGACTGCGTTCACGTTTCCTGCTGACAGGCGAACATGGCCAGAGTTATGGGCGAATAGACGAAGCAATCACAATATTGCCGATAGAACGGTGCCGGATCACCGCAATTCCGGCGAGAAAAGCGCTGTTGCAAGCCGCGGCTGAACGGCAGGCCCAACTGAATATTGAACATGGCCCGCTGCTGACTGCGACTTATTTCATGACCACTGAAGGGGACTATTTGTTGCTGACCGTTCACCATCTGGTCATAGATGGTGTTTCATGGCGTATTCTGACCGAAGATTTAAGCCACTATTACCGGGCACTGCTGGCAGGGGAAAAACCGACCCTGATGACAAAAACGGCCTCTTTGATTAATTGGTCATCCCATCTTATCGATTACGCCCAGTCTGAGCAGGCTCAGGAAGAGTATCGTTTCTGGCAACAAAAACTGAATCAGGCCGTGCCTTCACTGCCCTGCGATCAGGGAGAAAAACCGTTCTCCGGCTTAGTCAGGGAATCAGCTAAATGCCGGCTGGCATTAGTGCCTTCTGTTACTACGGATCTGGTTCAGCATACCGGACATGCCTATCGCACCCATGTGGGAGATTTGTTACTGGCAGCACTGGCGGCAACACTACAACAATGGAGTGGTTCCGGATTACTGCATGTGGATATGGAAGGACACGGGCGGGAAAGTCTGCATGAAAATGTGGACGTCAGCCGTACCGTTGGCTGGTTTACCGCCATTTATCCTCTGCTACTGGAACTGCCAGCGTTCTGTTCACCGGATCAATTAATTCAACGGGTGAAAGAAGCGGTGCGTCAGGTTCCTTATAGCGGCACCGGATATGGTGCATTACGCTATTCCCAGCCAAATGCCAATCATCAACTGCCTGCAATTCCGAAGGCTGATATCTGCTTCAATTATCTGGGCCAATTTACCCGTACCTTCCATCAGACACCATTACAGGGTGTTGCAGATATGGGGCTGGATGATCGTTATGCTGCGGATAATACCGCTTCATATGCGCTGGCAGTAGATTGCTACATTGATGAGGGGCAATTACAGATAGAGTGGACGTATAACCGTCAGTGTTATCGGGATGAAACTATCAATCAACTGGCGATGGTGATGAAAGAGCAGCTTCTCCTGCTGACAGATCACTGCGTGGCTCAGACCCGAACAACATACACGCCATCTGATTTCCCGCTTGCCAGCCTGAATGCGGAAACCCTGCACCAGTTGCAGCAACGATATGGCGTAATAGACGATATCTACCCGCTGACTTACACGCAGGAAGGGATGTTATTCCATTCAATGGCAGAGCAGGGCCGCGGTCTGTATCACGAACAACTCTGCTTTACGCTCAGTCAGCATGAAATAGATATCCTCCGCTTAAAGAGAGCATGGCAGCAGGTAACTGATCACTATCCTGTCCTGCGCAGCCGTTTTGAAATGAGACTTGCCAGTCAGCCGTTGCAGATTGTCACGCCCAATCAGGAAGTGGACTGGCGTCAGCATGATTTAAGCTCTTATAGCAGACCGGAGGCAGAACAACATTATCAGAACCTGTTGGCAGCGGATCTGGCAGAAGAATTTACACCGGAGCAGGGAACGCTGTTCCGCATCACCGTGCTGCAATTGCCGGATGAGGCGATACGGCTTCTGTTCAGCCATCATCATGCCATTCTTGATGGCTGGTCAGTCAGGCTGTTACTGACAGCCGTTGAGTCTATTTACCAGCATACTTCTCGTTACCAGCAGGCTTCCCAGCCTCTGAATAATATCCTGCCACCTGCACCGGCATTCCGATCATTTATTCGCTGGCAACAAAATAACCGCAGAGCGTGTCAGGAATACTGGCAGGTGCAATTAGCTGATGTTGGCGCAGCCACACCCTTGCCCGCTGCTCATCCGCTCAGGGCAGCCAGCCAGTTGAAACAACGTCATACCTTCCGGTTGCCTGCCGTACTTTCGGAGCGGCTGGCTGAAACAGGCCGTCGTTACCGCTTAACCATCAATACGCTGGTACAGGGGGCATGGGCTTTATTGTTACAGCGTTATAGCCAGCAGGATGAATGTCTGTTCGGTATGACGGTATCCGGCCGACAGGCAGAATTAGCCGGCATTGATAAAATGGTCGGGCTGTTAATCAGTACACTGCCAGTCCATATTGTTACTCACCATTATCAGACGACAACAGACTGGCTGAACGCTATTCAACAGCAGCAGCGGGAACATGAAAGATTCAGTGATATCTCGCTGGCTGATCTGAAATCAGCCTGTGAACTGCCGGAGTTTGAAACGTTACTGGTGTTTGAAAACTACCCGCAACCCAAACAGACCGATGCCCGGAAAAATCTGTTCACATTTACTCAGGCGACGGAAAGCACGAATTATCCACTGGTGTTGGTGGCATCATTTTCTGACGGCCTGCATGGTACGTTGGTGTACGACACCGGTTTGTATGATGCCGCTACCGTGGCCCGCCTGACGGGGCATTTTATCCGTCTGTTGGAGCAGTTAATCAATAATATGACGGGAAGGCCGGGCGATATTGCCCTGCTGGACGAATGGGAAAAACGGCAGCTACTGACACAATGGCAGGGGGAAGCATTGCCTGTTTTTGCAGGGAATGTGTATAGCCTGTTTGCCCGTCAGGTTCAGACTTCTCCCCGCCAGACTGCTGTGATTGATGGGCATCAGCAGGTCAGTTATGCCGAATTAGCGCAGCAGGCTGAACAGATCAGCCTGCGTTTGCACCACAACCGTGTTACAGCGGGAGACAGAGTTGCGCTTTATTTACCCCGCAGTCTGGATTATATCGCTGCAATGCTGGCTGTCAGCAGGATCGGCGCCTGTTATGTGCCGATTGATACTTCTTATCCCACCGAGCGGGTAAATTATTTATTGTCTGACAGCCAAAGCTGTCTGGTACTGACTTATCAGACTCTGGCTGCCAGTCTTACACATGATATCGCGGCTTTGATTCTGGATCAGAAGGCAGAGGCGTTACCATCGAACGCTTTACCTCCGGTCATTGATGACGCCAGTGCACTGGCCTACCTGATTTATACCTCCGGCTCTACAGGCGCACCGAAAGGCGTCATGATTGAACATCACAGCCTGATTAACTATCTGACAGATGCCGCTCAGCGTTATCAGGTGACGGACGGAACCCAGAGCCTGTTCCATTCTTCCGTCAGCTTTGATGCCACCCTGACCAGTCTTTACCTGCCGTTATTACATGGCGGCACCATTACCGTGATTAAGGATGATGCGGATATTGCTGCAATAGCAACGACATTACAGCAACCGTCATCCAAAGATCGGCATTTATTGAAAATCACGCCGGCTCACCTGGGCGTGCTGTCGGAATATCTGAATGTTACTGCGAGATCTCATGTGCATTCATTGGTGATCGGAGGCGATGCGCTCAGTTGTGAAACCGTACAGGCATGGTTGTCGGACGGAGGAGATATCGGCGTATTCAATGAATACGGCCCGACTGAGACCGTCGTCGGCTGCTGTGTCCATCGTGCGGACAAACAGCAGGATTTACAGGGCATGATGCCGATTGGTTTACCTATCGCCAACACGCGTCTGTTTGTCCTGAATGATGATTTGTCACCGACTCCCTTTGGCATGGCCGGTGAGTTGTATATCGGTGGGTTGGGAGTGGCGCGGGGTTACTGGGCTCGCCCTGAATTAACGGCAGAAAAATTCATCACATTGTCCGTTCCGCTGGAAGATGGAACACAGGAAAGCATACGGGTTTATCGCACGGGAGATCGGGTTTGTGCCTTACCGGACGGAAAATTGCTCTATCTTGGTCGCCGTGATCGGCAAATTAAGCTCCGGGGTTACCGGATAGAACCGGGAGAGATTGAAGCACAACTGATGCAGCACCCATATGTACAGCAAAGTGCATTGCTTACCTATTTCGATAAAGGACGTTCTGGCACAGCATATTCCGGTAAACAGGAAGACATGCAGCTGGTGGCTTGTGTGTCTCTGAAACCTGACTTCCTGAAACCAACAGCAAAAGCCGGTATCTCTTCCGATTTCTTATCAGAAATATCAGGGCAAATACTCGATTTTCTCAGCCGGTATCTGCCAACGCATATGTTGCCGCATGTCATTGTACCGATGGATGAAATGCCGCAGACCATCAATGGCAAGACTGATTATCGGGCTTTGCTGGCGCGTTTGCCGGAATATCTGTCCGGATTGCAACATTCCTCCCATCAGCCACAAGAAGAAAGCGCATCGTATTCTCCGCAAACGGCACTGGAAAGCCATCTGCGGGATATCTGGTGTGAAGTGCTACGACAACAACAGATTGGATGTGATCAGAGTTTCTTTGCTCTGGGAGGGCACTCATTACATGCCCTACGTATTGCAGCCCGTATTGAACAGCAACTGGCAGTCAGGCTCTCTCTGGCTGAACTTTTGCAACACCAGACAATTAAGCAACTCGCTCATTTTCTGGATTCTCGTATAACCGGAAAGGTGATCGAAAAGAATACACAGTACAACACGATAAAACGTGTCGTACGCGGACGGAAATAAAAAACACAATAACAATGGAATATACCCGAAACCAGCAAAGTAACGGGTATTTAGCCGGAGGTTTTATGCAGGAAAATATATTTCAGTTTAAAGCATCCCTTGCGCAAAAACGTTTATGGTTGCATGAACAACTCGAACAAAAATCCGCCATTTATCACATTACAACTGCGCTGGTGCTTGAGGGACATTTGGATATACCGGCACTCACACAGGCTATCAGCGATATGGTGGAAAGACACGAGTCTTTTCGCACAGGTTTTGTGTATCAGAATGGCGCACTTTATCAGTGCTGCCATGAATCCGTGTCTTTGCCGCTGGTCACGGTTGATTTGTCTATGCTGAGTGAAGAAGAGCAAAAGCAGCGTTTGCAGCGCGACAGTCAGCAACCGTTTGATTTACAGCAGGCTCCGTTATTGCGTTTTACCCTGTATCAGTGTGGAACCGAACACGGGGAAGAGCGTCATTATCTGGTGATGGTGCTGCACCACATTATTTCAGATGGCTGGTCTGCCGGTATTATCAGCCGTGAACTGACAACATGTTATAACGCACGGCGACAGGGCAAATTCCCCGAATTGCCGGAGTTACCCATACAGTACATTGATTATTCAGAATGGCAGCACGATCAGCATGAAAATGCTGAATCAGCTGAATCGCTGGTATGGTGGAAAGAAAAACTGTCCGGCATTGAGCCTATCGCGCTGCCTTTTGATTACCCACGCCCCAGCCGCCTGAGCCTGCGCGGAAAAACGCACTGTTTCACATTATCGCCTGAACTGACACAGGCACTGGATCAACAGGCACGTCAGCAAAATAAGACCCTGTTCTCCACGCTCTTGAGTGCATTTTACCTGCTGCTTTATCGCTACAGCGGTCAGACTGATCTGGTTATCGGTTCGCCGGTCTCCGGGCGTGGGCAGCTGGAGCTGGAAGGCATTGTCGGGTTCTTTGTCAATACACTGGTTTACCGGATTGAGCTGGATCCTCATGCTAATTTCACTCAATTACAGACACAGGTTTTTAATACTGTACTTGATGGCTTGTCCCACCAGCAGGTGAGTTTTGAACAACTGGTGGAGGCCATCAACCCCAGACGGGATCTGAGCTATGCCCCGTTGTTTCAGGTCATGTTTGCCTTTGATAGCTCAGACTCTGCCGGATGGCAGTTAGACGGAATAAAAACCACGCCCTTCACGGTTGCGGGGGATTACGCCAAATTCGATCTGACGCTCTCGATGGAAAAAACCTTACAGGCAGATGGCAGAGAACAATTGCAGGGTACATTTGAATACAGCACTGACCTGTTTGATGAAGCAACGATTAAACAGATTGAGGCTAATTTCTGTTTTCTGTTGCAGGAAATAGCCCGGAACGCCCATGCTGCACTGACTGAGTATCAATGTATCAATGAAGCGGAAAAGCAGTGGCTACTGCAAGAATGGCCGCGCAGTCTGAACGCTCATCCGGTGACACAAACGTTACATCAGGCATTTGAGCAACAGGTAATGCGTCGTCCGCAGGCCATTGCACTGAGTACTGACAATGGCAAGACGCTCACTTATGAACAGCTTAATCAGCGGGCCAATCAGCTGGCACACTATATTTTGAAAATCAGGCAGCAAACGGAGAGAACGGCAGAATTGACGCCATTGATCGGCCTTTGTCTGGAACGTGACGAGGAGATGCTGGTTGCTATTCTGGCAGTATTAAAAGCAGGGCTGGCTTATGTACCCATTGATGGCAGTCATGCACCGGAACGGGTTCGTTTCTATGTTGAAGATGCGGGTATTCAGCTGATTATCGGCACTCCCGTATACCGCACTCTGTTTGATCACGAAAAAGTGGACTATCTCTGCATCGATAGCGAAAAAACCTTTATTCAGACTATGCCGCTGGATAACCCTGATATGGACTGTCAGCCTGATGCACTGGCTTATGTGATTTATACCTCCGGTTCTACCGGTATACCGAAAGGCGTGGAAATACCGCACGCCAATGTCATGCGGTTATTCAGTGCCAGTCAACGTCATTTTACCTTTAGCGAAAATGATGTCTGGACACTCTTTCACTCCTGCGCGTTTGATTTCTCGGTATGGGAAATATGGGGGGCATTACTGCACGGCGGACGTCTGAGTATTGTGCCTTATTGGACCAGCCGGACACCGGGCCATTTTTATCAGTGGGTACAACAGGAAAAAGTGACCGTGCTGAACCAGACGCCTTCTGCTTTCCAGCTATTTATGGCGGCTGATGAACAATTGAATAAAGAGCATAAAGGCGGCATCAATTCAGCCCTGTCATTGCGTTATGTGATTCTGGGAGGCGAAGCACTGGAACCGGCTAATCTGTTGGGCTGGTTTAAAAAGCATGGCGATGAGCAGCCTGAAATCATCAATATGTATGGCATCACTGAAACGACAGTGCATGTGACCTATCGCAGGATAAGGCAGGCAGATGCCTTGCAGGGCGGAAAAAGCCCGATTGGTGAAGCGCTGGACGATCTGGAGATTTTTTTACTGGATGGACAGGGCAGATTGTCACCGCTGGGGGCCGTAGGGGAGATTTACGTTGGTGGTGCCGGTGTGGCTCGGGGCTATTTGAATCGTCCTGAACTGACGGCCCAGCGTTTTGTCGATAAACGGCAGCTTTTCCCGCAGGCAGAAGCAGGGCAGCGGTTATACCGGAGCGGGGATTTGGCACGTTTGCGGCGGGATGGGGCACTGGAATATCTCGGACGTGCTGACCATCAGGTGAAAATCCGGGGCTTTCGCATTGAACTGGGCGAGATTGAAACAGCCCTGAAACGTATTGATGAAATAGAACAGGTGGTCGTGATGGCTTACCAGAACGAAGGTGAGCATACTTCGCATCTGGTGGCGTATATTGTGCCGGCGGGAACACACTCGGCTGAAGCATTGTCTGTCGATATGCTCAGGGCTGAGCTGAAACGTACTCTGCCGGACTACATGCTGCCATCTGCCTTTATTTTCCTTGAGGCCCTGCCACTGACCAGTAATGGAAAAATTGATCGTAAAGCCCTGCCCGCACCACAACAGGTACGCCCGCAACTCGCCAGTGAATATCGGGAAGCGCGCAATGAAACCGAACGTGAATTACTGAAGTTATGGCGGGAAACATTGCCGGTATCGCGAATTGGTATCCATGATAACTTCTTTGCGCTGGGAGGTGATTCCCTGCGTGGTGTCCAGCTGACAGGTAAAGCACAGGAGCAAGGCTGGTTGCTGACGCTGGCGGATCTGTTCCAGCACCAGACAGTAGCAGAACTGGCAACCCTAATTGATGAACGTCGCAAAGAGCATCAATTGTCAGCGCAGAGTATTGCGCCATTCAGCCTGATATCAGAGAAAGATCGCTTGCATTTACAGGCGCAGGCACAGGAAAGATCGCAAAAAATCGTTGATGCCTACCCGCTCAGCCGGATGCAGGCGGGTATGTTCTACCATATGAATATGTCGCCGGATGCCAACGTATATCATTGTACCGGAACGTCTCATCTGCGTATTAACGGGGCGTTTAATGAGCAGGCATTCAGGGAAGCAACCGCTCAGACCGTGGCAGCCCATGATGTACTACGCACGGCGTTCGATATGGAAAATTACAGTGAGCCGTTGCAATTGGTCTATGCCTTTGCTGAATTACCGATTGTTGTAGAAGACTTGCGCCATTTATCGGAGCAAGAGCAGGATGTGCGGGCAAAAGCATTACTGGAAGCAGAACGGGTGAATCCGTTTGATCTGTTGAATCCGACCCTGCTGCGTTTCTTCATTCAGCTGCGCACTGATAACTCCTTCCAGTTTACGATGACCGAATGTCACCCGGTCTTTGATGGCTGGAGTTATAACACCATGATTGTGGAAGTTTTCAACCGTTATGCCACGCTGACAGGGCAGACAAACTGGCAGGCACCGGATAAAAAATCGCTGGAATATCGTGATTTTATTGCACTGGAACGGGCTGCCATTGCTGATGAACAACAAAAAAATTACTGGGCACAGAAACTGGATGATTGCACCATCCTTGAATTGCCACGTAAACAGCATACGGAGGGTATTCAGAGTGCTCATCCCCCCGCAACCAGCCCGAAACTGAAATCTGTTTCCCTGACACTGGATAGTACTGTTTATCAGGGATTACGTCATTTGATGCTGCAACTTGGCGTCCCGCTGAAAAGCGTCCTGCTGGCTGGGCACGTCAAGGTCATCAGTATTTTCAGCGGAGAGAATGACATTCTTACCGGGATCAGCGCGAACGGACGCCCTGAAGCGCAGGGAGGAGAGCATCTGTATGGCCTGTTCCTGAATATTCTCCCATTCCGTCAAATCCTGACATCTGTCTCCTGGAACGAGTTAATCCGGCAGGTTTTTGCTAACGAAATTGAAGCAATTCCGCACCGTCGTTATCCATTAGCAGAAATTCAGCGCCAGTTCGGTCAGCAGCCATTACTGGATGAGGTGCTGTTTAACTATATTGATTTCCATGTTTACGACCAGATGGCAGCGGAAGTGGGGCTGGAAGTGGTGGACAGGCTGCATACGCAGGACGTTTACGAAGGCACCCATTTTACACTGGATGTCCATTTTCAGCATCTTACGCTCTCTTCGGCGCTGGCCAGTGATCAAATTTCTATCCAGCTTGATTACGACGAAAATAAAATCAGCCGTGGATTGGTATCAACGATGGCGGAATGCTATATCGCGGTATTTACGGCGATGGTGACAGATCCGCAGGCATTGCATTGTGCCGAACATTTCCTGCCAATGGTACAGCAACAGAAACTGGAAAATTTCAGTCAGGGAGATGCAGGCTATCAGGGGCCAGAAACACTGGCTGGATTATTTGCTCAACAGGTAGCCCAAACACCATCTGTGCTCGCGGTTGAATTCGGTGAGCGGCGGCTGAGTTACTTGGAGTTACACCAACAGTCCAACCAGTTAGCACATCTGCTGGCAGAAAAAGGGGTGAAACAAGGGCAGTATGTGGCGCTATTGCTGGGGCGCAGTGTTGAATTAATCGTTTCGATGCTGGCACTGGTAAAACTCGGCGCGGTTTATCTGCCACTCAATACCGACGACCCTGATATCCGGCTTATCGAACAGATAGAAGATGCTCAGTGTGATTTGTTAATCATAGATAGGCGAGTGACAGACCGGCGGCTGCCTGACACTATGCCAGATCTTCCGCCGGTTCTATGGCTGGATGAAGAACAGCCGGCTCTGGCACAAATGCCGGTAACTGATCTACCGGATTACCTGAATTCTCACGCAGAACATCAGGGTGGCCTGCCTGCTTATATCATGTACACCTCTGGCTCTACCGGTAAACCGAAAGGGGTATTGATCGGGCAAAAAGGCATTATTCGTCTGGTTAAAAATGTCAGCTATGTTGATTTCCGCACCTTTAAGCGTTATCTGCAACTGGCTTCCGTCAGTTTTGATGCTTCAACATGGGAAATCTGGGGGCCGTTACTGAATGGCGGCTCAATCGTGATCTTCCCGCAAGGTGTTGTGTCTGTTCTTCTGCTGGAAAAAATCATTAAGGAATCGCAGATAGAAAGCCTGTTCCTGACGGCATCCTTGCTTAACCTGATTGTTGATGAGCGCCCCCAGATATTGCAACCGGTAAAACAATTGGTTTCCGGTGGTGAGGCGATGTCATCATGGCACGCAGCCCGCATTAAGGCGCGTTATCCTGAACTGCTCCTGATCAACGGTTATGGTCCAACGGAAAATACCACGTTTACCACCAGCTATCGTTATCGGGGAACCGAAGGCCATAGTGTGCCAATCGGCAGACCGAATGAGGGCAATCAGGTTTATATCCTTGATAGCTTCCTCCATCCTGTTCCTGTTGGTACAGCGGGTGAGCTGTACGTTGGCGGTGAGGGTCTGGCGATGGCTTACCTTAATCAGGAAAGCATCTACCAAACCCTGTTTATTGAAAATCCATTTGATCAATCCCTCTCAGCCCGGCTGTATAAAACCGGTGATCGCGGGCGTTTTCTGCCTGACGGTAACATTGAATACCTTGGGCGTATTGATGACCAAAACAAGATCAGAGGCTATCGGGTGGAAACCGGGGAAATTGAAGCTGTCCTGTGTAAACACCCGGATGTGGAACGTGCAGCGGTTCGGGTGATTGAGGAAAACCGGGGTAAACGGATCGCGGCTTATATCGTTCTGCATGTCGGACAGGCTCTGAATACGATGGAGTTGCGTAATTATCTGGCGGAAAGGTTGCCACGTTACATGATACCGGCCTATTTTCAGGCTCTCTCTTCTCTGCCACTGAATGCAAACGGCAAACTTGATATTGCCCGATTGCCACAGGATATCCCACAACAGGCTGCTTATCATGAACTGAGTAACGTTTCCCCATTAGCGCAGACGCTTCCCGCTGTCGCTGAGGAAAAAACCAATGTACTGACCGATCCTGTCGTGCTTGCCATTCAGCAGGTCTGGGCCGAAGTACTGGATATGGAATCTCCCGGTTGTAATCAAAACTTCTTCGATCTGGGGGGAGATTCCCTGTTGCTGGCCCGTGTTCATCTGAAACTGCATGCGCTGGGTCATACCCGACTCTCCATTATTGATTTGCTGAATTATTCCACAATTCACCAGCTTGCCCGCTTTATCAACGGAGGGCATGGACAGAATGAAAACGCCGGAACATCAGCGGTCATGAAGAGGATGCAGGGTGCTAAAGAAACCAGTCTGAACAACATCACTGATGGCCGCCAGCGTCTGGCAGAAATGCAGAAAAAAATGCAGCAGAAAAGGTAGCCGGAAGATGAATAGCGGGAATGAGGAATAACGGATCATGAATAACACCGATGGTAATAACGTTCAGAGGGAACAGGCAGTGGAATCAGTGTCTGATTTGGAAATGCACGGTTTTGAAATCGCCATTATCGGTATGGCGGGACAATTTTCCGGCGCGAGTGATGTTGAACAATTCTGGCAAAATATCGCAGCGGGCGTTGAGTCTGTCAGGCCATTGACTGATGCCGAACTGGATGCAGAAGGAATATCAATAGAGGCCCGTTCGCGGGCCGATTTTATCCGCAATGTTTCCGTACTGGAACATCCTGAAGACTTTGATGCTGAGTTTTTTGGTTACTCTCCGCGGGAAGCTCAGGCAATAGATCCACAGCAGCGTTTGTTTCTGGAAACGTCATGGCTGGCATTGGAAAATGCCGGTTATGCAGCGGAAAAGTTTCAGGGACCAATCGGCGTGTATGCCAGCAGCTCCAGCAGTAGTTATTTTATGAATTATCTATTGAATCATCACACTGCCGAAGGGCCGTATTTATCGGACATGCTGCTATTTGGCAATAATAACGATCTGCTTTCGACACGGGTATCCTACAAGCTCAATCTGCGGGGGCCGAGTTTCACTATCGGATCGGCCTGCTCCAGTTCAATGGTGGCGCTACACTATGCTTGCCAGTCTTTATTAGCCGGAGAATGTGACATCGCAATGGGCGGAGGTGTTCACGTTGGTTTTCCCTCCCACAGTGGCTATCACTTCGAGGGCAGCGGTATTCTTTCCCATGACGGTCATTGTCGTACTTTCGATGCTGAGGCATCCGGTACTCTGAGCGGTGATGGCGTTGGTGTTGTGGTGCTGAAACGGTTACAGGATGCACTGGACAGTGGTGACCATATTTATGCGATTATTAAAGGTTCTGCGGTAAATAACGACGGGGCAGAGAAAATCGGTTTCACAGCGCCATCGGTAGCCGGTCAGGCAGCGGTTCTGCAGCGCGCATTGCTGGTAGCAGATGTGACACCAGAAAGTATCAGTTATATCGAGGCTCATGGCACAGCAACTCACCTTGGCGACCCGATGGAAATGAAAGCGCTGCTCAGTGCTTATGAGCAGCCGGAAACAGAGCTGCCGCGCTGTGCGGTGGCTTCTGTCAAAGCGAATCTGGGACACGTAGACTCGGCGGCAGGTGTGACGGGAGTCATGAAAGTTGCACAGATGATGATGCACCGTTATCTGCCACCGGCGGTCAACTTTACCCGCCTCAATCCTGAAATTAATCTGACCGGTTCAAGGTTCTATATACCGACAAAAGGTGAAGCGTGGCAGTGTCAGGGCGTACGCCGGGCGGGTGTCAGCTCCTTTGGTATTGGGGGAACCAATGCTCATATGATTTTGCAGGAAACCCCCTATACTTCCCCGTCAGGCCCGGCTCACCCGCAACAATTGCTCTCTTTTTCAGCTAAATCACCGCAAGCATTGCAGGCAAAGTTGCTGAATTTCCGTGATTGGCTGGAAAAATCTCCCCGACAGCCATTAGCTGATATCGCTTATACCCTGCATGTTGGTCGTCATGAAATGGATTACCGACACAGTCTGGTATGCCATGATCACATCAGCGCAATTGCGGCGCTGGATAATTATTTATCCCGGACAATACAGGAAAATACGTTACGTACAGTTTCCTCGTCTGTCATTTTTATGTTCAGCGGGCAGGGAGCACAATACCCCGGCATGATGAAGGGGTACTACGATCAGGAGCCAACATTCAGGGCCGAAGTGGATAGATGTGCGGAGATTATGCTGCCTTTGCTGGGTCGTGATATCCGTTCGTTAATCTTCAACACATCTGAAACGGATAAAAATTCGGCGTTGTATCAGACACGTTATACCCAGCCAGCTCTGTTTGTTGTCGAATATGCGTTGAGCCAGTTGTTGATGGCATGGGGGATACGTCCTACGGCTTGCATTGGTCACAGCATCGGAGAGTATGTTGCCGCCTGTATTGCGGGGGTATTTACTCTGGAAGATGCAGTGAAGATAGTGATCAGGCGGGCTAACTTAATGAATCAGATGCCTGCCGGAAAAATGCTGGCGGTAGAACTTAATGAAAGAACATTACAGGGCTATCTCACGGAGGGCGTTACACTGGCTGCTTATAATGCGCCTGAGCTTTGTGTGGTATCCGGTGAAACAGAAGCCATATTGATGCTTGAAGCGCGTCTGGCGGAGGATAATATCGAATCCGGCACGCTGCATACTTCCCACGCTTTTCACAGTGCGATGATGGATGGGTGTCTGGAACCGTTCAGACAGGCATTTGATGGCATAACACTCTCAGCGCCAGAATTGCCGTTTATTTCCTGTGTAACGGGAACATGGATCACCGCGGAACAGGCTATGTCGCCGGATTACTGGGTACGCCAATTGCGTGAACCGGTTGCGTTCAGTCAGGGAGTGGCGTGTTTATTGTCTCAACAGGAAGTCACTTCAGCTTCTCATATACAGCAATCTCACTCACAAAAAACCTCACCTTCAAAAGCGCCTGTTTTACTGGAAATCGGGCCGGGCAGTGCTCTGACCGGACTGGCAAAAATACAGTTTACAGGTTCAGCGGCACATCAGCGGGTGTTCAACAGTACCCGAAGTATCAAACAAACTATCCCGGACAGGCAGCATTTGCTGAATCTATTGGGGCAGCTATGGCAACAGGGGGTATCTGTCGACTGGTCTGCATTTTATCAGCCACAGAAACGCCACCGCCTTCCTCTGCCCGGATATACATTCCAGCGCCAGCGTTACAGTCTGGACTCATGGACTAGTGATACTTCACATAACATGCCTGCTCATACCAGACAGGTTGCATCGGATAGAGGGCGGTTGCCACTGGAGCAGTGGAGTCACCAGATCCGCTGGAAACAAATGACCATACCGGTGGCAGATTATGCCCGGTTAAACGGGCAGGTTTTCCTGATTTTTATGGACTGTTCCGGAGTAGGAAAACAGCTGGCGGCTGAACTGACACAACTGGGCGGTGAAGTCTGGCAGGTAATACAGGGCGGACGTTTTAAAGCAGATACAAACACACGTCAGGTAACCATCAATCCGCAGAACAGCGAAGACTATCAGGCATTGGCGGATTTATTTAACAGCCGGAAAGTGAAGGTCACTAACATCATTCATGCATGGTCAATATCGCGTTCAGCTTCCATTGCACTGAACACTGCCTTTACCAATTATGAATCTCTGTTGCATATCGCCCGGCAATTTGCGGTAGACCGTTTAGCAACAGATGGAATGGGATCAGCAAATCAACTGAAAACGGCTGCACTAAAAATAGACATCCTCTCCAACCGACTGCATTCGATTACAGAACAGGACAGAAACGATCCTGCCAAAGCCCTGCTACTTGGCCCATGTCGTGTCATTCCAAAAGAGTTTGAACAGGTGCAGTGCAGGAGTATTGATGTTGCCCTGCCTGCTCGCTGGTCACTGCCTTTACTTAATCCTAAGCCGTCTGATGCCGTAATATCAGCATTACTGACAGAGATCCTCAGACAGCCGGAAGAACAGGAGAGTCAGGATAATATCGTCGCGCTTCGCGGAAGACATCGTTATGTACCGTTGACTGAAACCGCAGTTTTACCCGCGACGGCGTCCCCGCTATTAAGACATGGGGGAAACTACCTGATTACGGGCGGATTTGGCGGTATTGGAGCCACAATAGCACTCTATCTGGCGAAGCATTATCAATCCCATTTGATTTTCATCAGCCGCAGTGAATTACCGCCCAGTAATGAATGGTCAGACTGGCTGGAAACTCATGATGCAGACAATAAGCGCTCACGCCATATCCGTTTGTTACAACAGTTAAAGCAGATGGGCGCTTCTGTTTCAGTCATTTCTGCCGATCTGGCGGATGCTTCAAGAGTCAACAAAGCTCTGACTGATGTTGTTCTCCAGTATGGGCAGATCCACGGGGTTTTTCATTGTGCAGGTATTGCCGATGGCGGGCTGATCCAGAATCGCAGATTCGAAGACTCACTTCAGGTATTCCAGTCAAAAGTACTGGGAACACAGGTTCTGGATAACTGGTTTAAACGCCGCCCACTGGATTTTTTCGTTTTAAGTTCATCACTGGCATCCCACATAGGCACAATCGGACAGGTCGCTTATTGTGCAGCCAATGCTTTTGAAGATGCTTACGCTTTATCACGTCATCAACATGTTTTAGATGAGAAAAATTTCAGTAAGTCACATTCAGGCACGAAAAAATCTACCCGCTATCTTGCTATTGGCTGGGATGCATGGCGTGAGGTAGGAATGGCAGTGGATAGCCTGCGTCAGTGGTATCAGGATAATGAAGAACAAGAAAGTATCAGGCACGGTATTCTGCCGGAAGAGGGTTGCCAGTTGCTGGAACTATTACTGTCACATGGGGACAGTGTTTATGCTGTTTCTACCCGTGGCTTACCGTTACCGGATACCGACCACGCTTCAGAAAATAATTCCCCAGTAGAACCAGACCGAAATACGGTGAACACGGGCGAGCAGAACCTGTATCCCCGCCCGGTATTAAGTGTCGCTTATCAGGCTCCCCGCAATCAGACGGAAGAAATTATTGCTGATATCTGGCAGGAAAAAATGGGTATAGGCCCATTGGGGGTGTTTGATGATTTCTTCGAACTGAATGGTCACTCGCTGATGGCAGTGCAGATCATCGCAAAAATTAAACAGCGGCTACAGGTGGTATTTCCTGTCGGGTTTATTTACGAACACTCCACGATTGAACTATTGGCTGAGCAGGTCAATCTGCGTAACAAAGTGCAGCCGGACAACCCGGAGGAAAGGCGATGATAGCCAAAATGCAAAGAGGCAAGGCAGCCGAGAATTTGCACCACACCGGGAATAACAAGCAAGGAAACTGGTTCCCGTTGGGATATGCCCAGCACTGCTTCTGGTTTGTATCCACCGCACTGGGGGATACTGCTAACAATCAGGTTGGTATTCTGATTGAAGGAGAACTGCGGATAGCGGTGCTGGAACAGGCTATCAATACGCTCATCCAGTCGCATATTTCCCTGCGCACGGAAATACTGGATTACGCACCAATGCAGCGGCTTTGTCAGATGCGGGAGTTTGATCTGCCCCTGCTGGATTTGTCAGCTTATGATGCCGATAAGCAGGAACAACGGGTGATTGAACATAGCCAAAAATGCCTGCATACGCCATTTAATCTCAAATCTCCTCCCCATCTGCGGGCACAGATTTTCCGATTGGCAGAATCAAAACATTTATTGTTTTTATGTTTTCCTCACATTGTGGCGGATGGCGGGGCCATACATCTGTTTGAGCAACAGCTATGGCAGCTTTATGAACAGGGGTGCCACGGAAAAAAACTCCAGTTAGGTGTATCGGATCAGATGCAAATTGATGAATGGGTCGTTTATGAACGGGAAACCCATCATCAACATGGTCAGCAAGATTTGGCTTTCTGGCGGCAGCATCTGAAGGGATATCCTTATGCGCGTTTTCCGGCTCGCTATCTCAACCAGAATACTCTGACCGATCATGAGTTTTACCTGCCATTTCCTGAAAATAGCTATGACTTGCTGGATACGCTGGCTAAACAGCAAAAAGCAACATTGCAGATGGTTTTTCTGACACTGGTTGCCGAGGTGATTTACACAATGACCGGGCAGTCCCGTTTTTCGCTGAATTCAGTGCTGGAAGGCAGGGAACAGCCCGGAAGTGAAACATTGATGGCGCCCATGCTGCGTGTTATGCCGGTGCCTGTCAATCTGGACAGCCTAAAGGATAGAACAGGAAAAAATGAGGCGACGACAATTACTTTGCTGGAACAGGTCAGGGAAAAGATTTTATCGGCTTATGACCACATGGAATGCCCGTGGAGTTTGCCGGTTGGTGTGCTGGCTGAACAGCGCTGGCATAGCAGCCCCGGTATTTATTCTCTGGCAATCCGTGCAGGTAGCTGGCTTTACAGCAAGGTATTCCGGCGTGCCCGGCTCTACCCGCATTTTCTGGCTGACTTTTTGTTTATGGAACCCAGACCACCGCAATCCATCATTCGCCGAGCCAGACGCGACGTAGAAATTTCACAACCAACGATTAACATTAATATATTACAGGATGTATTCAAATCTGAGACGTCGGGTAGCAGGCTGGATGGGTTACGCCTGAGCAGCTACTGGAAAAGTGAACATCGGGAACATCAGGCGCTGCCCGGTCAGGCTATTTCCACCCAATGGGAAAATGACTCTATCAATATCTACGTCACACTTTCTGAAGATAGCAAACCAATCATGCAAATTAATTGCTGCTGTTTTAATCAGGCAGGGATGGCCTGTTTTACCGGATTGCTGAAGGAAAAACTATCTTCTCTCTCCCAACTTATCACTGAATGAGATACAGAGAATGGCTATTCAGAAACAAGAAGAGAAAGTGATTGAGTTTAAGCAGGTCAGGAAACATTACAAAGATTATCAGGCGCTGAAAGGCATTTCTCTGGATGTTTATCGTGGTGAGTTCATTGGTCTGCTCGGCCCGAATGGTGCGGGAAAAACGACACTGGTTGAAATACTGGAAGGACTAAAAAAAGCCGATTCAGGCTCTGTCAGGGTATTGGGAAAAACATGGCAGCATGATGCACCTTATCTGCGCCGGCGTCTCAGCGGAGTCTTACAGGAAACGTTATTTATCAACAAACTCAGAGTAAAAGAAGTGCTTACTCTGTTCGGCAGTTTCTATGGCTGTTCACGTCATCGGGTGCAGGAAGTGATGGAACTGGTTGAATTAAGTGAAAAACACCGGACTTATGTGGAAGGGTTATCAGGAGGCCAGCGCCAGCGGCTGGCTCTGGGTGTTGCCATTATGAATGAGCCGGAAATCCTGATACTGGATGAGCCGACAACAGGGCTTGATCCGCGTTTCCGGCATGATACATGGGACATTCTGCGCAAACTCAACCGGGAAAAAAAATCCACTATGCTGCTGACAACGCATTATATGGAAGAAGCTGAGTATTTATGTGATCGGATTTGTATCATGAATAAAGGAGAAATTATTGCACAGGGTGGCATGGATGAATTACTGAAAAAATACTGTAACGGCGATCTGATTGAGCTGACGACCCGGTTCCCTGAACGTCTGCAAGAACTGAGCCGGCATAATCGGGTATCAAGTTATGAATACGATGAATCAAAAAACAGGATCCGTATGATAATTGACGATTCAGCCAGCTTTGTGACTGAGCTTTTTGAATGTGCCAAAAAAGCCGGTACCGATATCAATGAACTGGTGATCAGAAAGAAAACGCTGGATGATTTGTTCATGACACTGGCAGGGAGACGCTTCCATGAATAGTGCACTGATCAACCTGATGAAAACACAATTCAGGCAATATATCCGTGAGCCGGAAATTCTGTTCTGGTCATTTGGTTTTCCGCTTTTGCTGGTCTGGCTATTAGGTCTTTCGTTCTCATCACAGGATATTCCCGAAAGGTATATCGGCATTGTTCTGCCAGCAGAAGTCGCGGAACAACAGAAGATCAAACAATGGGGAGAGCAGCTTACAGCGCATGAACACACCATCTCCGGTATTATCAATCAGGATGAAATCAGACGGAATAATCTGGTAAAGGTCAAATATCATATTAAATATTATCCTGACCGTGAGGCGGTGATCCTCGGGTTGAAACGGGGTGATATTCAGATGTTCATTGAACAGAATGCGCAGGGAAAACAGATTCACTACCTTGACCCGCAGGATGGTGATGCCCTTTTGACTTACTATCTGCTCAATCAGCAAGAGGGAAAGCAAACAGATAAAAATCTTTTTATTCTGGAAACTCCGGGGCTGCGTTATCTGGATTTTCTGATACCGGGGTTACTGGCGATGGCAATAATGGAAACCTGTTTAATTGCTGTCGGCTGGGCACTGGCAGAAAAACGCCTCGCGCGGGTCACCCGCCAGATGTGCATCACGCCAATGCGTAAGACCACCTTTCTGATGGCGCATATTCTGGCCTGTCTTATCATCAACTTCGTTGAAATACTGATTATTTATCAGTTTGCTAAGATCTATTTTGATATAGAAATACAGGGTTCGTTTTACGCCTTTCTGCTTTTACTCTTTGCCGGGAATATCTGTTTTTCTGGTGTGGCAGTGCTGGTGGCATCCCGGGCACGCAAGGCTCAGACTGCGAACGGCTTACTGGAAGTTTCGATTCTGATACAGGTTTTGTTATCGGGGATCTTTTTCAGTTATAAACACTTCCCACAGTGGATGGTCAATATCGTTGAATATCTGCCGTTAACTATTCTGGCTGATAATATGCGTAAAGTATTTATTGAAGGCGGAGAACTATTACAGGTTGTACCTGCATCTATTGCACTGGTTGTCATTGGTGTCATGACTTTTATATTAGGAATGCGAATTTTCCGCTGGTATTAATTTGTCAGTGGCTGCTTTGGCAGCCACTTGAAAAAATAGATAATGGAAATATTCTACTCTGGCTGTTTTTTTGTTTTTTTATATGAAAAGTTATATGGAAAGCTATTTGATATAGGAAATATAAATATTATCTTGTGAGATATATAATATGTTAAAAAATATTCCGTATATTATTTTTGACGCAGAACCATTCTGTTTTGGTCCGATATCGACAACATTAAATGTTGTGGAACAGTTAAAGCATCGAAATAAATTGATAGCGGATGCTAAGTTAATTTTATTAGGTACACTTACCTCTTCTCAATTAGGTGAAAAATCGAATTTATTTGATATTATTTATGAGTGTGATACGACTTCTGTTACCGAGCTTTCACGTTATTCGGAGCTGATTTCAGGAGCCAGTCTTTACATTAACAATACCAATCCCGGCTCGATTAATTTTGTTTCGCAACTGGGTACACCCATTGTCTATATCGATACGCTATTCTGGATGTGGAGTAATCTTCACGCTGATCTGCGCCAAACTGAAAAAACGTTCATTCAGGACTTTCATGGAATAGAACGAAATATTGCCAAATTCAGCGATAAACTTGGTGATTATCAAGTTATACCTCCCATTCTTTCTGATTCTTTGCAACAGTGTTTAATGGATGATCATCCATTAGAAGGTGTATTAATTACCCTTGGTGGTATTGACACGGTTTACAGCGAGACAACTGATTTTTACTATCATTTTCTTCAGGAATTACTCTCTATTCCCAATCTGAAAAATGAAAAAAATATTACGATTGCAGGTGGTGGAAGAACAATCGGAAACCTGAAGAATATACTCGCTGAAACACATCCTCATATCCATGTTGATTGTTTTTCAAGACAGGATTTTCTGAAAAAATTACGGCGGGCCCGTAAGGTATTATCTAATGCAGGGCTTACCACATTTTATGAATGTGTTACGCTTAATAAAGATGTTTTTTTCTTGCCTCCACAAAATTATAGCCAGCAATTACAGTTAGAAATATATCTTCAACATTATTATCCCCCTGAATATGGTTTTCTGTGGCAGCCGGAATATGGATACCCTGAGCTCCCCGCTTACTTATCAGAGAGAGAAGGGCTAGCGTTAACTGATAAATGCATCGATTTATTTATTAATCGTCCGATAGAAAGAAAGCGCGCTCTGGAGATGATTGACCAGTTTCTCTCGAAAGAGAAAATTAACACTCATTTTTCCCGGGATATCTTTGAACATAATGCGAGTGATATTATTGTCGATTACATTGAAAAAACGCTTTTAGCCAAAAGGTTACAGAGTGAGAAAAATATGAATTTACGCAACTGAATGAATATCTGAAGATTGATGACAAATGCTTAATTAAATGCTACTTATTAGTCCTTTAGACAGGATAATAGGTGTATTTGATATGAACTCCAAAAATATTTGGAGAACCTACGGTTCAACTTCTCTTTTTGTCTTATTGTGGAGCAGTGGCGCAATCTTTTCTCGCTGGGGGTTGGATTATAGTTCTTCCTTTGCCATTTTGACGATACGTTTTGCCATCGCTTTTCTATGCCTTTTGTTACTCTGTGTGTTCAGAAAACATTACTTACCGGCGTCAGGAAGTATCGGAAAAGTTGCGGGTACTGGCTTATTGATGATTGCCGGATATGCTATTTTTTATTTTCTTGCATTAGAGCATGGCATTACCCCCGGAATTCTAGCAACAGTCATGGGGATTCAGCCTATTATTACTCTGTTGGTGATAGAAAAACATTTTTCCGTTCGCCGTTTACTGGGTCTGTTCTTATCTTTAATGGGATTGATATTAGTTGTTTTCCAAGGGCTGGTAATGACTAATTTTTCTTTTCTGGGTACGTTTTTTGCTTTGTCAGCATTAGGTTGTATGAGTTTAGGCGCTATTTTTCAGAAGCAAATTCAGCAGTCGCCTTCAGAAGTTCTGCCTTTGCAATATGGTGTAAGTTTAATTGCTTGCTTATTGTTTGTTCCTTTTAAACCTTTTCATATTGAATTCACCACTGGTTTTATTGTCTCTGTGTTATGGCTTGGGTTAGTTATTTCTGTAGCAGCACAGTTATTACTTTATCGGCTTATTAATGCAGGCAATTTAGTTAACGTCACTAGCCTGTTTTATCTTGTGCCGTGTGTTACCGCATTAATGGATTATTTGTTTTTAGGTAATGCACTCTCTACGTTAAGTATGATTGGAATGATAGCGATAATCACAGGGTTAGCTTTTGTTTTTCGCGAAAAAAAGTAACAGGAATATCGCTATTCTGATTTATTGCGTTCCTGTTTCTTACGATACGAGCGCCAGCGGTATCGGGGCCAATAGAAACTAAATAGGATCATCAGTATGGTCAGTGGTGTTCCGCAAAAAGTAATCACGGTATCAATGGGAAACCCGGCTCGATTTGCAAGAATATAAAGCCCGACTGCTTTTGACAGGTAGACCAAAATCCAGACGATAGAAACTTCGTGCCATACTCTGTCATAGATGGGCTTGCCATAAACTGAGATAGTTTTTAATCCCGGCATGGCTTGCTCCGCCATTGTTTTTGCAGCCGGCTTTCCTATTAGTGAATAAAAACAGAAGACTGCAACCAGTGATGCAGCACTGCTAATTGAACCAAAAACTTCCTCAAGTTTTTTATCAAACAGGGTATATCCGTGTATATAAAGATAATGACTTAGTCCTGATACTAACAACAGAGCGATTACTACCCAAATACTTTGTGTTTTACTGATAATCCTGAGAATAACTGAATATATTGTTGTCAGCAGCAAGGCAGTACCAACACCGCCTACAGAGAAAGCAACATGATACAGAATAATCGGTATAATCATGTTGAGCATTACATCCCGTGATATTAAATAACGCCAGATAGATAAGTTTGTTTGCTGCATTTTTTTACCTGATATTTAAGGGTGTTTGGGTTACATACAAAAGGAAAACCAAAAGAAGGTAAATAAATATGCTGAATATTAATATATAGTCAGAAAAGTTTATCCCGCAAGAAATAAACAGAGTTATATATTTTACCTGGGATGTCTAAACTATTGTTAAACTGATCTGTTTTTTGTTTATGGATATTCTTAATATTATTTCCAATAAATTATGCTTAATGATATTTAAAGCCAGTAATATGGTATATGATGATTTCCTTTTCTATCTCTTCAATTGTTAAGAATATTCTGAATGCAATGTGATTTTTTTTCGTGTAATTAACATCATTATCAGATAAAAAAACTTCACTGTTGCTGCTTGTTATTTTCATTTTGTATTTTTATAAGTGAATTGTTTTGTTTTTGGATTTTTATCCTGATTGAGAGATGCTTTCAATTCACTTGAATTATTATTGCGTTAATTGGATAAATATCTCTAATTGATGCATGATGGTTTGTTGAGTAATTTTATCGCTGTTAAAAGATGTATTTTGCCGTTCTGAACTGAATATATCCGAGAATTAATTGGGTATTAATAAGATAAAGGTGCGAAAACATGAGTGTCTGTGAGTCTAAAGAAATATCAGAAATACAACTAACGCGTTGCATACAAACATTGACAGGTGCTTTTGATGGGTATTCTTTGATGCGGCATTTTCTGGCTGAGGATAGTCACCAGCAGAGAGTACAGCGTTATCTGGAGACCTTTCTTCGAAAAGTCGGTATGGCAGTAGGGCATGTGTGGGCTACTGATGATGGAACGGCTGTGTCTATTTGGACGGCTCCCGGTATTGAAGATGCAGCGTCTGTTTTTGTTCCGCTGTCCGTTGAATTTGAAAAGATCGCAGGAGAAAGAGCGAACATAATGCAGGCATCTGAAGCAATTATGGCGAAAGAACGCCCTGATTTTCCGTGCTGGTTTTTGGGGGTAGTCGCCGTAGATCCTGACTTTCAGGGAAAGGGGCTGAGTCGTGCGGTTATTGATCCCGGGCTTGAGAGAGCTGAACGTGAAGGTTTTCCGGTGTTTCTTGAAACCTCGGATGAAAAAAACGTCAGAATTTATGAGCGGCTGGGGTTTGAAGTCACCGCTGAATATCCGCTTCCTTTCAATGGTCCCATGATGTACGCAATGCTCAGAAAGTAGATATTGTAATGGCTCGACTCAGTGCAGAAGTATCAATATTCTTCTGCACTTTTTTCTGTTTCAGTTCCCTGAAAAAGTACATTCCCTTTATTTAGTTGATTAACGGGAAGATCATTCATGTAACCGGAAGTTGTTGAACTATCATCAGGCCAGTTTATCTGAATAGTCATGATAATATCTGAGATTTAATTAGTATAATTTATTGATTTTAAA
>NZ_CAWQMW010000118.1:0-49686 GCF_963895965.1 Xenorhabdus sp. PB30.3
TTATATAACTTTGCACACATAATAAAGTATTTAAAAATAAAATAATTATCACTATAATTTATAGTAATAATATAAATAATCTTATTCTGTAATTAATTGTAGGGTATATATGCTATTCATCAAGTAATAAAATTAGGAAAAACACAATAAGAGGATTACTTTTAATATAACCCCCTTATTAATTTAAAATTTATAATGTGAATTTATTTTTTTCTCGTACTAACTTTCTGTACTTGAGTCACCTGGCTCTCAACCCAGCCATCCTGTACTCGTGTTTTCAGTGGATGACCCACTTTTACCTGTCTAACCTGCTTTAGCAACTTTCCATCCGACGTTTCGCTGATGCTATAACCGCGACTCAAGGTTGCCAGCGGGCTGACAGCTTCCATACGCGAACAGGAAACAGCGAATTTCTCTTTATAGCGGGATAATTGCCGCTCAATTGCCTGTTTTAAACGAAAATCAATTTGTTGAATATGCTGGCTATAATGTCTTATCTCCCGCTCAGGAGTATGCTGTAACAGGCGCTGAATTAATTTTTCACTGGTAGCAGAATTCTGTTTTAAATGACGTAGTAAAGCGTCAATTAATTTCTGACGTAATTCAGATAAACGATTGTGTTGACGGGCCAGCCGCAAATCAGGGCTTTGTTGCTGGAGGCGGTGGTGTAATCCATTAAAAACACGTTGCTTCTGGGCAAAGAAGTAATCCATTGCCATTTCGAGGCGCTGTTGCAGGGATTGAACTTGTCTCAGCAGCTCAAGTTGATTGCGACTCACCAACTCAGCCGCAGCGGAAGGCGTGGGTGCACGTAAATCAGCGACGAAATCTGCAATGGTGACATCAGTTTCATGCCCAACGGCACTGACGACAGGAATTTGGCTGTGGAATATTGCCCGTGCTACCTGTTCATCATTAAAACACCATAAATCTTCCAGTGAGCCACCACCGCGCCCGAGAATGAGAACATCACATTCCTGCCGGATATTAGCTAATTCAATCGCCCGAATAATTTGTAGCGGTGCTTCTGTTCCCTGAACCGCGGTAGGGTAAACAATTACGGGTAGAGAAGGGTCACGACGTTTCAGAATATTCAGAATATCGTGTAACGCAGCACCACTGGCTGAAGTAATCACACCAAGCCGTTTTGCAGGCGAGGGAAGCGATTTTTTATAAATCTGCTCAAATAACCCTTCAGCGGTGAGTTTTTGTTTTAAAACTTCAAATTGTTGTTGCAGCTGCCCATCACCGGCAGGCTGGATACTTTCCACAATCAACTGATAATCACCCCGTGGCTCATACAGAGTGATCTGTGCTCTTACTAACACCTGCTGACCGTTTTGTGGCCGGAAGGTCGCCCGCAAATTGTAACTACGAAACATTGCAGCCCGGATTTGTGCCCGCTCATCTTTCAGCGTGAAATACCAATGGCCGGACGAAGGCTGGGAAAAGTTAGAAATTTCAGCACTGAGCCAAATTTTACCCATTTCCAGTTCTAATAGCTGACGAACCGTCTGATTCAGACGACTAACAGAAAAAATTCCAGTGTTGGTTGGCAGTGACATGTGAGCTAGATCAAATTTTAAAACAAGGACTTAATTGACTGATAATAACTGCTCGCCACCACTAATCAAGAAATTTTTTCAGAAAATGCTGGAGGCAACCGATTACGGCCTGTATAATGCCGCGGCAATATTTTATCCCTTATTGATGCCCCATAGCTTGGTGAGATATTGCTCATGTTACGAATTAAAAAAGAAGCATTAACTTTTGACGACGTTTTGTTGGTTCCTGCCCATTCTACAGTTCTGCCTAACACGGCAGATTTGTCCACACAATTAACATCTACTATTCGCCTGAACGTGCCTATGCTCTCAGCAGCAATGGATACCGTGACGGAATCTTCTCTGGCTATCGCGCTGGCACAGGAAGGGGGAATTGGTTTTATTCACAAAAACATGCCTATTGAACGTCAGGCTGAAGAAGTCAGCCGCGTGAAAAAACATGAAAGTGGTGTTGTCACCGATCCCGTCACTGTAACGCCACAAACGACACTGCGTGAAGTCAATGAATTAGCTGCGCGTAATGGCTTCGCTGGTTATCCTGTCGTAACAGAATCTAACGAGCTGGTTGGTATCATCACTGGCCGTGATGTGCGTTTTGTTACAGATTTGGAATTGCCAGTTACCGCAGTCATGACGCCAAAAGAGCGTCTGGTGACGGTAAAAGAAGGCGAAGCCCGCGATGTCGTATTGCAGAAAATGCACGAAAAACGCGTTGAGAAAGCACTGGTTGTAGATGATAACTTCCATTTGCTTGGCATGATCACCGTGAAAGATTTTCAGAAAGCAGAACGTAAACCAAACGCTTGTAAAGATGAGCAGGGTCGTCTGCGTGTAGGTGCTGCTGTTGGTGCCGGTGCTGGTAATGAAGAGCGTGTTGATGCGCTGGTAGCGGCTGGTGTGGACGTGTTGCTGATTGACTCATCCCACGGTCATTCTGAAGGTGTTTTGCAGCGTATCCGCGAAACCCGCGCTAAATACTCCGATCTGCAAATCATTGGTGGTAACGTAGCAACCGGTGAAGGCGCTAAAGCGCTGGTAGAAGCAGGTGTGAATGCTGTTAAAGTCGGTATCGGCCCTGGTTCTATCTGTACTACCCGTATCGTGACCGGTGTTGGTGTACCACAAATTACCGCGATTGCTGACGCAGTAGAAGCACTGGAAGGAACAGGGATACCGGTTATTGCTGACGGTGGTATCCGCTTCTCCGGTGACATCGCTAAAGCGATTGCCGCAGGTGCTGCATGTGTGATGGTGGGTTCAATGCTGGCAGGTACAGAAGAATCTCCGGGTGAAATCGAACTCTATCAGGGCCGCTCATTCAAATCCTATCGTGGAATGGGTTCTCTGGGCGCAATGTCCAAAGGTTCTTCTGACCGCTACTTCCAGACTGATAATGCGGCAGATAAATTAGTACCAGAAGGCATCGAAGGCCGTGTTGCTTATAAAGGATTGCTGAAAAATATCGTTCACCAACAAATGGGTGGGCTACGCTCCTGTATGGGGCTGACAGGCTGCGCTACGATTGATGAACTGAGAACTAAAGCAGAATTCGTTCGCATCAGTGGCGCTGGTATTCAGGAAAGCCACGTTCATGACGTGACTATCACGAAAGAATCACCAAATTACCGTTTAGGTCTGTAATTTACTTACACAGTGGCTCGCAATAGCGGGTCACTGATTTTTTTACTTTTTAATTGCCACTTGTTTTGGGAATTCACCTCTAATGACAACTAATATCCATCAGCATCGCATTCTGATCCTTGATTTTGGCTCGCAATATACACAACTTATTGCCCGCCGTATCCGAGAAATCGGTGTTTATTGTGAACTTTGGACATGGAATGTCACTGAAGAACAAATCCGCACATTTAACCCTAGCGGTATCATTCTTTCTGGTGGCCCGGAAAGCACAACTGAGAACAACAGTCCACGTGCGCCAGAATATGTGTTCAACGCGGGTGTGCCGGTATTGGGTGTCTGCTATGGCATGCAAACCATGTCTATGCAATTGGGTGGAGAAGTTTCTACTTCTAATGAGCGTGAGTTTGGCTATGCTCAGGTTGAGCTGAAAAGTGATAGCGAACTGTTCCGCGGTATTCAGGATGCACTGAATGAATCAGGTACACCGGTACTGGATGTGTGGATGAGTCATGGCGATAAAGTTACTGCCATTCCGGAAGGCTTCACTACCGTAGCCAGCACTGACAGTTGCCCATTTGCCATTATGGCGAATGAAGAAAAACGTTTTTATGGTGTACAGTTCCACCCGGAAGTGACTCACACTCATCAGGGTCTGAACATCCTGAAACGCTTTGTGCTGGATATTTGTCAGTGTGAAGCCCTGTGGACACCTGCATCTATCATTGATGATATCGTAGAGCGTCTGCGTGCGCAGATCGGTGATGATAAAGTTATCCTTGCTCTGTCTGGTGGTGTCGATTCCTCAGTAACAGCACTGCTACTGAACCGCGCAATTGGCAAACGTCTGACCTGCGTATTTGTAGACAACGGCCTGCTTCGTCTGAATGAAGCGGATCAAGTGATGGAGATGTTCGAGGGTAAATTCGACCTGAACATCATCCATGTTAAAGCTGAAGATCGCTTCCTTTCCGCATTGGCGGGAATTAATGATCCTGAGGCTAAACGTAAAACCATCGGTCACGTATTTATTGATGTGTTTGACGAAGAAGCTTCAAAACAAACTCAGGTTAAATGGCTGGCACAGGGCACGATTTACCCGGATGTTATCGAATCAGCAGCATCAGCAACAGGTAACGCGCATGTAATCAAATCTCACCACAACGTGGGTGGTTTGCCTGAAGATATGGCTCTGGGTCTAGTTGAGCCTCTGAAAGAGCTGTTCAAAGACGAAGTTCGCCGCATAGGTCTGGAACTGGGTCTGCCATATGACATGCTGTACCGCCACCCATTCCCGGGCCCGGGTCTTGGTGTACGTGTACTGGGTGAAGTGAAGAAAGAGTACTGTGACTTGCTGCGTCGTGCTGATGCCATCTTCATTGAAGAACTGCATAAAGCTGATCTGTATAACAAAGTTAGTCAGGCATTTACCGTATTCCTGCCAGTTCGTTCTGTTGGCGTAATGGGTGATGGACGTAAATATGACTGGGTTGTCTCCCTGCGTGCAGTAGAAACCATCGATTTTATGACTGCGCACTGGGCACACCTGCCATATGATTTCCTTGGCCGTGTATCAAACCGTATCATCAATGAAGTCAGCGGGATATCGCGCGTCGTTTATGACATCAGCGGTAAACCACCAGCAACAATTGAGTGGGAGTAATATAAAGCCTTCCCAAGCCTCACCAAATCATCATGATTTTTGAATTAAGACCCTTATTTCAGGGTCTTTTCATCTCCAAACCTCACCAAGCCTCACCGTATCAGCATGCGATTATTGACGGTATTTTTGACGGTATCGTAATATACTTTATCTCTGATGAATCAAAATACCGTCAGGTTTTTTTGTGAAATTGACGGTATCAGAACGATAAAAAGGATGCCGCTATGTTGACAGACACCAAGTTAAAAAACCTCAAACCTACCGATAAATTATACAAAATTTCTGACCGTGACGGACTCTATGTGGCCGTTACAAAAGCAGGTGCAGTCTCGTTTCGTTACGATTACCGAATTAACAGACGACGTGAAACGGTTACGCTTGGAAGATATGGCGCTGACGGTATTACGTTAGCAGAAGCTCGGAAAAGGTTAGTTGAAGCCAAAAAAATGATTTCCGATGGCTTATCTCCATCCACAATAAAGAAAAACGAAAAAAAATTATCCAATAAATCAAACACATTTTCTGCGTATGCTGAACTCTATTTTAAGAATATTAAGCTTGCTGATAGCACTAGAAAGATGAAAGTATCGGTATTAGAAAGAGAAATAATAACGGTATTGGGACGGTATTTGATGACAGAAATAAATACCTTCATGGTCAGGGACTTATGTGAGAAGATTAAATCTAGAGGAGCCAGAGCAACCGCACTGCAAGCAAGGGAAATAATACAGTCGGTTTATAATTTTGCTATCTCTCGTGGAGAAACATTTCAAAACCCCGCTGCAAATATTCGAGCCTCATCTATTGCGATTTTTGAGGAACGGACTAGAACATTATCCCAGAAAGAGACTGGGATTTTCTTGAATGCGCTGGATGAAATAGGAGCAATACCAACTGTAAAAGCAGCTTTGTGTTTGGTCTTTCTAACTTTAGTCAGGAAAAGTGAGTTAATTAGTAGAGCTGAATGGAACGAAATTGATTTTTCTGGTGGTATACCCGCTCATCTTTCAGTACATATTGAAAATTTATTGACGGCAACATATTGACCTCCGTTAAGCTGGAATAAGCACAACAATTGAAATAAGAAATAAGGCGAGATGGCGCTTCCATGCGCGCCGATTTCTGACTGCTTGTGGTTTTTTGGGTATGACCGCACACCCATCAAACAGGGGATTACGCATATAAAAAGCCCTCGTTAGTGAAAACGATACGTTATTTTTGGGGTGGATTATTTAGAGGTTAGGGAAATAATCGCTTTTGCGTGAAGTTCGGCGGATTCGCGGTCGAGGTGTATTAAGCCTGATTTTAATACCATCATGTCCCGATCATCTCCATCCCATCTATATTCCCTAGCCCCTTGAATCAAATCTATTCTAACCAAGAAATATGGTTGACCAATTTCAGGCTCGCATCTTAAAGGCTCAGAAACTTCATATTCCCCGATTTTGATAGTGCGGGGTTTTAAACGATACTCAAATAAGTGACTAAATGAGAGTACGATTGTACAAGGCTCCCATTCGCCATTAACTTCATACTTAACCTCAAAATACTCCCACGGCCTATCGGTAAGATGAGACAACCTTGCGTACTCAGATATTAAATCAGCGTGAATGTGTTTAGGCATTATCTATCCTCCAAAGACATAGCACCTTCATCTGAGTAATCAGTGCAATAAACAGCTTTCCCTGTGTATTTGTAACCGTCTTCATCTTCAATTTGTAAATTACTACATATGGTATATTCTTCATTCAATCTATTTTCTTCAACTTTCTCATAAGAAATACCTGCCATATCACAGATATATTGTATTTGTTTAATTGTTAGCGTAATTCTGCTCATTACATCTTCCTATATTCAGGTAATAAAAATCCCCGCATTTGCGAGGCTGGCATTAGATAAGACTATTACTTAAACATCAAATACTCTATATATTGAAGGGAATATTAATGCTGCCGTAGGGGTCAGAAATACTAACGCCATTAGCGTACATATAATTTTAATTATTAGTTTCTTGGATGTGCATGCTATATATATAGATATCGCTCCGATAGGGGCATTTATCCACCAAAATATAAAAAACATAATCATGAACCATTCAAAGCTATACATTTCTTTTACTAACACACATACTCCCTCATGAATCCATTGTCGAATCCATGAATATATCAGAGTCACTCACCACAGCCCACTCGGAAATGAGCTGGAGTTAGTTAAATGCAATCATAGCTGTTACGTATATATAAAGGTATATCATTAAGCCATGAACGATAATGCCTGCGATACATCAAGCAAATTTCAATAGTACGTCTACGTAAAACAGAGTTATTTCGACAATCATTTAACTCACTACGATAATAATCGTATTTTTCTTTATCATCTTTCGCGCATAACATCGAAAATTCAATTTGAGATTTAGTCATATAAAACCCTCACTATTAGTTATTATTGCACCTGCATATTTAACCACCTCAGGCGGCAGTGGTTCCTCGCATTCCACAACGCAAAGAAAGTGGTTATAATTCAACCTCCACAACGTTAAGAAGGTTTGAATTATGGATTCTGATGAATTAGCTTCAAAACTTGCTATTGAGTTTTTAAGAAGAGAAAAAACTCAAATGAACGAAAGTGAATTTTTAGATCGGTATATTGAGTTAAGGGCATTTTTCAAAAAAAGTTTACGAGAAAGAAGGCCTAAACTTAAATCTGTTTTTGATGTGATGTAATATCAACGACAGATTTGAATCCTGCAATAATCCCTTTAACAGCGGCGGTTGTCGCCGCTTTTATAGATTCTTCATTCATCCCTTCTTTTGCGCAGTATTCTGCAACATTTTGCAAGGGCTGTTTAATTAAATCATGTAGTACATCCATCGCATCTTGATCTACTTCTTTGCCAAAGACGATGTATTTTCTTTCTGGCATTTGCTGGCGCTCAATTTTCCCAAGTAGCAAACTTTCTGGTTTGAGAAATTCTACTTCCTGCACTTTTTTATTTAAGGCATCAATCAGATTTTGCATCACTTTTGCTACTTCAACTTCTAATTCTTCCATATTAACCATAGTCATAATCACCTTTGTTTATTGTTTAACATCTAGCTGTAACATTCCCCGACTCCAATCGACGGCGGGATTTGGTTTTGGTTGAATAAAGTGCTACTTCACTCATGCAGCAAGATCCGTTGCTGTTGTCGTTCTTAATCTCTTCCTTCAACTCAATCATCAATTGTGCCAGTACATCAATTTCATCTACTGGCTTAATGATTGAATCCAAAATTTCCTCGGTCGTTCTGGGTGCTGTCACCCTTGCTTCCATGCGGTTTCCTATATCACCACAGATTAGAGAATGGATGGATAAATATGGCGTGCCGTGGGAAACATTGTATTGCCAAATCTGCCGGAATTGGTTTTCTGATTTAGATAGTGCATTTCCATACCATTTGGAGGGGTGCAGGTGCATATGCGATGAGGATTAAATCAAATGAAATACCTCCCATTCACACTCTTTTGGATAACAGTCACACTGATTATGGGACTGGCTTTAGGGGGATAAGGTGGTAAAGGCGAAAACGCCGAAGCCCAAGACTTGTAAGATTTGCCAATCAGAATTCACACCTAGAAGTACCACTCACACCGTCTGTTCTCTCGAATGCACCATCGAATTATCAAATAGAAACATCCAACGCAAGGAGGACAGAGCACTCCGGCGTCAGCGTTCTATTGAGCGTCAGGAACTGAAAGTCAGACGGGAAAAGCTAAAGTCTAAATCTGACTGGACTAAGGAAGCGCAAGCCGCAGTTAATAAATACATATTTTGGCGTGATTATGGTCAGCCATGTATTGCCTGTGGCAGGGCACTGAATTACGGCGTGAGAGGAGGGGCAGTTGATGCAAGCCATTACAGGTCAAGAGGATCGGCCTCACATCTAAGGTTTAATCTATTCAATATTCATGCTGGTTGTGTCCAATGCAACCGCGATCTATCAGGGAATTTAATCCCGTACCGCATAAATCTGATTGAGAAAATTGGTGAAGAACGAGTCACTCAATTGGAGCACGACAACCAACCACGCAAATTCAATATCGAGTACCTGAAACGGGTGAAAAAGCTCTTCGTCCGTCGTGCCCGGTATTACGAAAAGCGGCAGAAACAGAAACAAATGGAGGCAGCATAGTGTTTACCGAACTAGAGCCTGCAATCGAAGAGGCCAGATATCTGAAAAGAAAAAAGGGTCATCACCGCTGCATTCTCCAACTGGAGGGCGGGAGGATGGTTGTTAGGGTGCATAGAAAATCAATGGCGGGGATTTTGATGTATACAACGCGTCTCGATAAAGAGCATACAGTATTGCCGGAGGTAAGATGAGGGGTAAGGACTCATTCCCATTGTTGGCTTATGTAGCTAACAAGAAAGACCTACGCAGAGTATGGGGTAAAGGTCGAAAAACCATCACTCCAAGTCAACGTGTTTGGGTCAGATATTTAATGATGATTTGGGGGCGAAAATATGGAGGGAATGAATATTACGGCGGGGCGTGTAGTGTCATTGGCAGATTAATGATCCGCACTGAATGGAGTGATACCGAAGGTGAAAGAATAATTAAGGTAGTAAAAGACTTGAACAAGTCAGGCTATCAAGGTGAAGAGCTATTCCAAAAAGCCCATGAAATATTAAACCCTAAACAATCATTAAGTGACATCATCGCTCTCGCCAAAGAATCAGATGATGCTGCTTTCATTGAGCAAGTCTTGAATAAGACATTTAAGCGGGATAACCCTATCCGGGATATTGCTATTAAGCGATATTGTGAACAAAAATACCCGCAAAAGATTGCCCGTGAATTATCAAGACTAACCGGTTGTAGAGTGGATTGGGCTAGAAAGCGCTCTGAGTGGTCAGAAGAGTTACTGGAAGAGGAAATGTACTATGCAATTAAGAGGGAAATTAGAAAAGAAAACTGCGATAAGCATCACTAAATACAATTATTTTCTAAAATAACTTGATTTTGAGAAATTTAGGTGTATATTTCATGTTATGCTCGGGCAGTAAAACCGAAAGCAGACTAAAGCCTCACTAATCATGTGGGGCTTTTTCATATCTACCAATAGTCAATTTTGAGTTACAGCCCAACTACCGAGGATTTTCAGGTAGTTCGAAATCCTGCGCGTTCGGAATGTTCAGAGGAATATCCTTGTTCTCCCTTTTAGGGACTTGAAGACCTGTTTAAGATGCGTCCACTCAGGCTACCGTCTGGATGACGGTATTGTTGAAAGTCCATGCTCCCCGTTCTCAGACAATAGTTACTATCTGAATAATGGCTGGGATGGCATGCATCAGCACCAAACTTCAAATATACACCTCACTGAATCACGCACTCGACTAACAGACAAACTTTATCATGCGCCACCCTATTTTAAGGCGTATTGATTCTGTCACAGGCTATTCAATTGAGATAACAACCTGACCTCAGTAATATTAACTGGCTAGTTAGCAGTAGGATTAAATGACCTTTAACAAATAATAAAGTGAGGTGTTTATGTCTGACGTTAATAAGCCAGTGTGTCCAGAAGGTGCTATATTGTCTTTTGATCTTAAGGTAGGTACTAGCCAATATAATGGGGGCGGGGGTCAAGATTGGGGATATTTGACCAAAGGTGGGGATTTGGGGCCGGGTGAGTCTACTTTTGGTATTCTGACTAATCTTCAAAGTAATATGGATATTGAAAATGTCATAGGATTCTATTTGACGGAATTCCCCATCGGCACTTTTCAGTATATACAATTGAAAGTTGTCATCAAAAACCTGTTAGATTTACTGAGTAAAGATCTTGAAGTAACTGTGAATGGTTCAACTTATAATCTGGGTATCGCTGGCGATTCTACAGTTGATTTCGGCTATGCTTCTGATGGCGCAAAACAACTCGGTGACTTACTGAAACAAAACGTAGGTAAAACACTGTCTTTCTGCTTCAATGGGAAATAAATCCACACACTGAATTCAAGGCTGCTTAATGCGGCCTTTTTTTCGTCTAGAGGAATCACATGAAAGAGACCGGTATAATCAAAAAAAATGATATAGCACTTGATGGCAATGAAGAGTTATTGCCATATTGGATTTCAGTTCGATCAAGAGAGCTGGAAAACAACCAACCCCATATTGTCCGGGATGGATTAAGTGATGAGGATTTGTATTATTGGCTGAGATATCAAGCGGAAATGTTAAAAGCGTACATTGATGCTAAAAATCGAAAAGCCGCAGAGTTAGCGCGGCTTCGGGAGATTGAAAAAATCATTAAGAAATATCAACCTCTAGTGGAGCAAGAAAAATTTTGTTTTCCTCATGTTCCCATTCTTCAGGAAGAAAGTTATCAAAAGTAATAGATACATCCGGCATCATATGTATTTCAGTATAGCGTTTGGCTTCGGGAGATAGATGTTTAATCTTTATTTCGTCTTGTAAAGTCAATATCTTATCCTCAATAGACATTGATTTAATTAAACCTATGTTATTCCCTGTTTTGATAAAAATTTTGTGATTCAGCGCTTTTTCACCATTAAGTGGATCAAAAATAGTCGCGTATTTTTCTCTGTGTTGCCTAAGTATATCTTCCAAAATGAATATTTGAAGGGTGCGTAAAAACACCTTGGACTGTTCGGTAGATTGACTAAATGACGTTATAAGTGGATTAACTTTAATGTTTCTAACAGAAAAGATACGACGGTTAATAGTATTCCACAGGTCGGAATAATTACTCATAGATATCCCTTATTTGTACAGTTATTTTTGGCGATTTAACGATAGCAAAGAAGGATATGCGCTGCCAGTCGCTTAACTGGCCTTTTCTATTTTTGCCACCGCAATCACTCCTATAACCTCAGTATCTCCTATTGCGGCTGGCAACCTATTCACTACAACTCACAGGGGCGACCTATAGACTCACCCCACGGACGCCCATTGTTCTGATGGGGTGGAAATATGCGTATGACTGAAAAAGATACGGAGTTCTGGGCGCATGTCTGGGACTGGTTAATTATCAATGCTCCTTTTTTGGGTGGAATGTTTCTGGCGGCATCGACTGCCTTTGCCCGGGAGAAAAGGGATGGCTCAGGCTGGAAAGCCTCACTAGTCGAAGCCTTTATCTGTGCAGCAATCAGTGTCGGGATTATTAACGCGCTGGAATATGCACAACTCCCACTGAGTCTGGCTCAGTTCTTCGGTGTCCTGATTGGCTTTTTGGGGACCAAGAAGATTGGCTCCATTCTTGATGCGGTCTTTACTTTCTTCAAAAACAAGTTCGGGGTACACAGATGAAAATCAGCGAAAACGGATTGAGCTTCATCAAGCAATATGAAGGCCTGAAACTAAAAGCCTACCCTGACCCCGCAACAGGCGGTATTCCGTGGACAATCGGCTACGGTCACACAAAAGATGTCAAGCCGGGGCAAGTTATCACCGAACAGCAGGCCGAAGCATTCCTGCATGATGACCTTCAGCCTATTTACATCACCCTTGAATCCGCCGTGAAGGTATCACTGACTCAGGGACAGTTTGATGCCTTGTGCTCGTTCATCTTCAATTGCGGTGCGGGTAACTTTGCTCGCTCTACCTTGCTGAAGAAGCTCAATACCGGCGACTACCAAGGTGCAGCCGATGAGTTCCTGAGATGGAATAAAGCTGCAGGTAAGGTGATGAGTGGTCTGACTAAGCGTAGGGCATCTGAGCGCCAGATGTTTTTATCATGAAGCTCACCACCCGCTATGCGGGTGGTTCTGATTTCAGCCTCCCGAACGTGGAGCGGGTCAAATCAATTAATGTAATAGGTGATAAAATGAGCTTTTTCAAAAATAACAAAGGAAAATTTATGACTGTTACCTACAAAGACATGCACGAGAAGATGCTCAGTATTCAGAACGAAATTCAAAAGCGTGATAATTTCCTGAGAAAAATAGCACAAAAGCTGGTTAAAGCGTATGAAGATTCATTGCAGTTAGAAAGTCATCACTGGACTGATATTGAAGGTCGGGATCGCCCCTACGTTTTAATCGGTGATATTGAAGAAGGTGATTTCACTAAAAAGCACATCAATGATATTGAAGTTAACGGTAATACAATGAAGCTTGTTATTGCAACTGTGGTTGATGATACCCCGCGAGGCGGTGATACAGCAGGGTGTGAGGTTGAAATTTCGACGGATAAATACGCAGAAGAAATTAATATCAAGTTTCAAACCAAAAAGGGTCAGCAAGCGGTAGTTATTCGCGGTGACGACTGGCGAGAAGCCCGTGACATCCTGAAAGATGCTACATATAGCAGAATCATATTAATATGACATAATAGCTGGATTCATATGACAAAGGATAAAGTGAGATGGGCTATAGTCTGGATTTTCGAAAGCGAGTACTGGCATATAAAGACAAGCATTCGTTGACCTTCGAACAAACGTGTACCCATTTTGAGATTTCTATGCGGACCTTATTTCGGTGGAGTCACAAAATAGAACCCTGTGTGACACGTAATAAGCCGCCCACGAAAATCAGTGATGAAGCGCTTCTCACTGATGTCAAAAATTACCCCGATGACTATCAATGGGAAAGGGCAAAACGCTTGGGTGTCGCGCAGTCTGCTATCCATTACGCCTTGAAACGGCTGAAAATAACGGTCAAAAAAAACGCTAAGACACCCCAACGCTGACGCTCAGGCTCGTCAAGCGTTTGTCGAACGCATCGGCCACTACGAACAGGCGATGAAACCGATTGTTTATCTGGATGAAAGCGGTTTTTCGCAGTCTATGCCCCGCACACACGGTTATTCGGCGAAAGGGTTACGCTGCTTCGGCACACACGATTGGCAGGCCAAAGATCGCATTAATGTCATTGGCGCGATCCTCAAAAAGACCTTCGTGACCTTAAGCTTATTTTCTGGAAACATTAATGCGGATGTCTTTCATGCCTGGATGACACAAGATTTGCTGCCTAAGCTCCCAAGCGGAGCCGTGATTGTGATGGATAATGCCCCCTTCCATAAACGGCATGACACAATAAAAGCGATAGCAGACCACGGTTGCCTGTTGGAATGGTTACCTCCTTACAGTCCGGATTTGAACCCCATCGAACCGAAATGGGCTGAAGTCAAAGCGGTAAGAAGACGAGAAAGGTGTTCAATTGATGAATTGTTTATGACGCATGTAAGATATGTCTAATTATTTTGATTTGGCTATATATGGATATATCACGTTACGACAGATTCTGAATTAACTGATGATAGACGGGTCGCATAGGCGGCCTTTTTTATTGGGGGTCATATGGACTTTCTCAGCGGTTTTAACACCACAACAGCCTCAGTGGTGACGCGCTCTATTGGTAAATTTCTCTTTGACAATGTGATCATAGAAAATCATCGCTCCAGCCTGCGTATTACGGAGAACCCGATTGAATCAGGGGCGGCCATTGCTGACCATATTATTCTGGAACCCAAAGAAATCACGGTTGCCGGGATTATGGTCGGTTATCAGCCCCCACAGTACTTCAACGCGATAATGGGCGGTAATTTTCCCGCTGCACTGAACAGATACCCGCTCCCTGTCGAAATCAGGGCTATGACCAAACAGACGGAAGCGATGGTGAACCGGTATATGTCGATGGGGTCAGCCATGCTGGATCAGGTCGGTTATAACCGTCCCGTAGCGCCGTGGCTGCCTAATTATCATGGGCGCGCTAATGACCGCTCGCGGACACTGGACAGGATAGGCAAGGCTTATAATGACCTGCTTAACCTCCAGAAGAAAGGCGAGCCAGTTACCGTCATGACCGGCCTGAAACAGTATAAAAATATGATGATTGCCAGTATCAGCATTACCCAGATGTATGATGGTTCGGCAGAATTTAATCTGACATTGCGTGAAATCTTTATTGTGGAGACGCAGACGGCAAAAGGATTGCAGCCAAAACTGAAAGGTAAGGCCGTGGCGAAAAAGAAGAATATGGGGAAAACGCAGCCGGAAAAAGCAATAACATCAGGAGATAACTCTTCCGTTTTATACGGTGGTAATGAATTTTTGGGGGATCCTGCCGGGAAGGCGAAGAGATTTATCAAGAATCTATTAGGAGTAGGCAAATGATATACGACATATCCGTTTCAACCGAAGAGATTCAGGAGCAATCTTTTACCCTGTTCGATATGAATCTGCGGCTCACTTTATATTTCAATCCCATCTCCAGCGGTTGGCAATTCGATTTGCTGGACACGAACACGGATGAGTTCGTTGCTCAACTGTACGGACTGACGGTCAACAGCCCGGCCTTGCTGACTAAAAATCTCCCGTTCGTTATCTTGCTGAGTGATAGTACCGGATTGGGGATTAATTCTGTTCAGCGTGAGGAGTTAGGGAACCGGCTTAAGCTCTATTTTGTCGATAAGGAAACGTGGCATGAGGCAATTCGGACGACAAGTTAAATTGATTATTGGTAACACCAAAGAATCCATTGAAATTACTAACCTGAGAATCACGTTCGAGATATCCAAAACCATTACCAGTGAGCCCAATCCTGCCACTATTCGTGTTTATAACCTCAATCCGTCACACCGCAATCTCATCACCAGTAAAACCTATAACCGTGTCAGTCTGGCTGTCGGTTACGAGGAGTTACGTGTGATCTATATGGGTGACATTATTGAGGCTATAACGCTGCGGGATGGGCTGGATTTTATTATCCAGTTAACGTGCGGGGATGGCTACGAGGCGTACACCGGGGCACTGGTGAATAAGACACTGGCAGCAGGGGCGACAGACAGCAGTATTTTAGCGGAAGCGACTAAAGCGATGCGTACGGGTAATGGTGTAATTGATCTCTCTAAAGACCGGGCGCTCCCGCGAGGCAAAGTATTAACCGGCAATGCCCGCGATATCATGCATAAAGTCGCCCGTAACAATGGCGCGGACTGGTCTGTGCAGGATGGCAATATGACCGTACTCCCTAAAGGTAAGGTACTGGCTGATAATGAAGGTTTTGTACTCTCTCAGGAGTCCGGCATGATTGACAGCCCGGAGAAAACGGATGACGGGTTATCGGTTAATTGTTTGCTTAATCCGGTGATGCGTATTGGTGGTCTGGTTCGGGTTCAGTCGATAATCCCTGAATATAACGGCGATTATAAAATCACGGAGCTTGAGCACTCCGGAGACTTAATGGGCGATCACTGGGCGACAAAAATCACCTGTATCGGCGGTCAGTATCAGAAAGTAGAGAAGAAGAAGGACAGCAAGAAAAAAGAAGGGAAGAAAAAAGAGGAGAAGAAAAATGCAAAATCCAACACTGCTTGATGTGCTGGACAGAAAAGCCGAAAACGAACGCCTTGATATCCACACTGCTTTACCTGCCAGAGTTGTCTCTTTTAATGGTCATACCGCCACTGTCGAACTGATGATCACCCAGTTATTGAGTAATGGTTCAGTGATTGAATTACCACCACTGGTAGATGTCCCTGTCCAGTTCCCCCGTGCGGGCGGATTCTGCTTCACGGTTCCGGTGAAAGCCGGTGACGAAGGACTGGCGATATTTTCTGAGCGCTGCATTGATGGTTGGTATGCGACCGGCAATAAATCCGTACCACTGGATGCCCGGCTTCATGACTATTCTGATGCGTCCTTCGTTCCGGGTATTTGCAGTCAGCCTAAAAAAATCCCGGCTTTCTTTCATGATGGTGCCTCCATGCAGACCGATGATGGTTCGACGTTCATTCGGATGGTGCAGGGGAAAATCACCATTCAGGGCGATATCGAGCACCTCGGACACAGTAAGCAGATAGGCAACCATCAACAGGCCGGAAACTGGAATCAGACCAGCGGAAACAGCGAGTCAAACGGCATTATCCGTGCGGCGAAGGTGATTGGCGGCGGTGTAGATCTTGAAAACCATACGCACCCTGATTCACACGGTGGTAATACCGGGAGGCCTAATCAATGAGAATGCGACGACTGGATGATAATCACGACTGGACATTTGGTAACGGGCGCAGTGATTACGCCACAAAATCTGAGGCCATTGCGCAATCGGTAAAGACACGACTTTTGTCACTATTCAATGACTGGTTTCTTAACCCTGAGCATGGGGTGCCGTGGTTCGATTATCTGCGTAAAAACCCAAATATGATGGCAATGGAAGCTGAATTGAAAGAAACCGTCCTGAATACCTTTGGTGTGCAGGAAATTAACGGACTCTAGCCTTAGACTACCCCTATAGTACAGGACGGGGTTGCCTTCGGCGCTGTATTGTCTGTGGGGAAAAACAGCCCAATTATGGATTTCAAGGTGCGAATTTCAACCAATCTCGCTTTGAGATAATAACCAGAGTGGGTGCCAACAAAAACAAACTATAATGTTAATCAAATGAGAAAATTATCATCATTAAAAGTGACAGCAATTTTTGCTATTAGCGCTTTGCTATCTGCGTGCGCTGATAGCAATTACACAATGTTCCCAGATACGATGCCTGAATGGTGGTACAGCCAGCATCATAGTGTCTATACAGGACCTGGCTGGAACGCAAAAGAAATAAACAAAATGATAGAGTTAAAGAATCAGCAAATTCATTAAATCTGATGGTATGCGCATACCCAATATGCTGGATTTTGGAATAGGTCACAGTGTTATCTGGTTGATTTAGTGTATAAAACAACACCATTTAAATCTAGGCGGGGTAATGGACAGTGCATACGATCGAAAAAACGATCCATTTGGCAGATTCATTTGTTTCTTATCGTAAAGACTTTAGTGAAAATCAGGAAAATTCCCAGAATCCAGTAATGCTTCTGCATGGTACAAATAGCGATGGAAATAGTAGTTTTGGAAAGATAAAAACTCCATTTAATCGTGACCGGACAGTTATTATCCCTGACTATGCGGGCTGTGGTAATTCCAGTTTGCCATCCGGTGAGCTGACGATTGAACACCTTGCAGAGCAAGTAGTCTCAGTTATCGATGATAGTAGCGATGAACCTGTGGATTTAGTGGGGTTCTCTTTGGGGGCAGTGGTTGCTGCGGTTGTTGCCGCGACTCATCCACAATTAGTGAATCGGCTGGTATTGACTGCTCCGTGGGCAACCAATGACGATCCCTATTTTAGGTTGATGTTCACAACCTGGTTAAAACTTGAAAATAGTGATCAGGTTTTAGCAGCTGCCTTTGGCTTATCCCATGTTCTTAGCCCGGAATTTATTTCATCGCTGGGGCAGGATACTCTCAATCAAATCTGTGCCAGGCCCTCAGAAAAAGAGACGGGCAAACGCATAGCTCTGGGGTTATCAGTAAATATCGAAGATCACCTGACCCGGATAAATAAAGACACATTAATTATCGGCTTAAGTCACGATACGCTTATCCCGCCTTATCTGGTACGAGAAGTTCATCAGTCTGTGAAAAACAGCCAGTACAGGGAAGTGAAGAGTGGTCATGCTGTACCGCTGGAAAACCCAACAGAATGGGTGAGCGTTATCAACGATTTTTTACAGTGCCGCTAGCCAGAGCCGTAGTTTTTACTCTGAAAGGGTTGACGTAGAGGCTAAATTCACGGGTAAATATTTATAAATGGTTGACAGTGATACATCATAAATAATGGATAGTTGCTTTCGGGTATGGCCTTTATGCAGTAATCTGGCGGCCTGTTGCCGATCTTCTTCGGTAAATCTGACAGGTCGTCCGCCGATCCTTCCTTGTTCCCGGGCCGCAGCCAAGCCTGCATTTGTTCTTTCGACGATTAACTCACGTTCCATTTCTGCCAGTGCACTCATCACATGGAAGAAAAAACGCCCCATAGCGGTACTGGTATCAATACTATCCGTCAGACTTTGGAAATGAATTCCCTGTTCATTCAGTTCTGAAATTAATGTCACCAGATTTTTTACACTGCGTCCCAGACGATCCAGCTTCCAGACAACCAGCGTATCGCCAGATTTCAGATGCTTCAATGCACGTTTTAATCCCGGACGATTGGCGGTTCTTCCACTGATTTTATCTTCAAAAATCATTTCACAGTGGATATTGGCTAATGCATTTCTTTGTAAATCACTATTCTGGTCACTTGTTGATACCCTGATATAACCAATTTTTGCCACGGATCACCCTTAATTATGTAATGAACTATTCATAAGGAAATAATACCGATTTTTGCATTATAAAAACCTAAAATTTACCAAATTACGTGATAAAAATTCACAAAATAGTGCTTTGTCCTTGATTTTGTTATAGCGCAGGGCAGTATTAAATAAAATCATTAACATGCCGCCTGACTCGGTGATCATACTCACAGTATTAAGTTTTATTAACAAGAGTTAGCAATTAGTTCTCGATTATTTTCTCAAAATGCTCTTTATTTAGTTGAAACAATTTTGTTGCTAACTTGTTATTTATAATTCCGAGGGTTGTATATGGAGCTGATCACACAATGGTTAGGTGCAATAAACGGGGTTGTATGGGGAGTACCAATGTTGATTGGTCTTCTGGGCATTGGTATTTTCATGCAAATCCGCCTGTCTTTCCTGCCTATCCGTAAATTAGGAACAGGTTTCAAATTACTTTTTCAAAAAAACAAACAACGTGGTGAAGGACAGATTTCACCTTTTAATGCATTAATGACCGCATTATCCGCAACAATAGGTACAGGAAACATTGCCGGGGTAGCGACCGCCATTGTCATGGGTGGGCCCGGAGCACTGTTCTGGATGTGGATGACGGCATTGGTAGGAATGGCGACTAAATATTCTGAAGCTGTGCTGGCGGTACGTTACCGTGAAACAGACAAAAACGGTAACTACGTGGGCGGCCCCATGTACTACATCAAAAACGGATTAGGAAAAAAATGGGTCTGGCTGGGAACGTTATTTGCCTTATTTGGCAGCATGGCCGGTTTTGGTATTGGTAATACAGTACAGGCCAACTCGGTTGCTGAAGTACTACACAGTAGCTTTGGTATTGATAAAGCCATTACTGCCGTTGCACTGGTTCTTCTGGTTGGTGCGGTACTGATTGGTGGCATTAAGCGTATCTCTGATGTTGCAGGTAAGCTGGTGCCTGTGATGACCGTCGGTTACTTGGCGATCGGGATTATCGTTCTGGGGCTTAACGTGACCGCTATTCCGGAAGCAATCGCCTTGATCATTAAGTCTGCGTTTACTCCTGTTGCGGCTCAGGGTGGATTTGCCGGTGCAGCAGTCTGGGCTGCAATCCGCTTTGGTATTGCCCGTGGTGTATTCTCTAACGAAGCCGGTATGGGAAGTGCGCCTATCGCTCACGCAGCAGCAAAAACTCAAAACCCTATCCGACAGGGCTTAATCGCCATGTTGGGTACTTTTATCGATACCATTGTAGTTTGCTCCATTACCGGGCTGACAATTGTTATTACCGGCGGCTGGCTGACAGGAGAAACCGGCGCAACACTAACAGCAAGTTCTTTCTCAGCAGTGATTCCGGGAGGGCACTATCTTGTTGCGATTGCTCTGGCTATCTTTGCTTTCACAACCATCTTAGGCTGGAGTTTCTACGGTGAAAAATGTATCCAGTACTTATTTGGAACGAAAGCCATTACACCTTTTCGTATTGTCTGGATCATTGCCCTGCCAATTGGCGCGACTCAGTCACTAAGCTTAGTTTGGCTATTAGCAGATACACTCAATGCAATGATGGCTATCCCTAACTTAATTGCGATTGCCCTGTTAAGCCCGGTGGTATACCGTTTGACCAAAGATCATATCCATGATGTGAATGCGGACAGCCTTGAAATTAAGGCAAACAGCATTGAAATTAAAACGGCAATGAAAACAGATTAATAATTATTAAATAAAAGCTATAAATTGAAATGGCTCCTATATCTCCAGCTGAGTGTTATCAGGCCTAACGCACAGATTGAGATATGGGAGTATGCTATTTATGAGAGGTGCATAATTAATATAATAATGAAAATTAGAGGCAATAATGAACTATAGTCATGTCGTACCTCATTCTCAGCAAATTTTGACTACTTCAACTGAAAACTGGATTGACTGGCGCTGGCAGCAAAAAAATGCCATCCGTGATGAAGAAGCTTTACGTTTAGCCTGTGGCGGATGGAGCGAAGAAATAACCCAGCGTATTCAACATAATCTACATGGGCAAAAGATGCAGATTACCCCTTATTATCTGCGTCGTATTTTAGCTACCAGCCAATCTGACGATATCACCGCAAGCCCGCTCTGGCGGCAAGTTGTTCCGTTCTGGAGTGAAGAAAAGCTGAATGGTTATGATGGGGAATCAGAAAACTGGGAACTGAATCATGAAATGAAAACCCCTATTTGCCAGCATAAATATGACAATCGAGTCATTTTGCGCATGGTGAATGCCTGTAATTCCTACTGTCAGTTCTGTTTTGAAGCTCTGCGAACATTGAAAGTTGATTCAGAAAAATCCAATGCAGGTCGTAATTCCTTCCAGCAATCCATCGAATACATCAAGAATACGCCTTCAATCGAAGAAGTTATCCTGAGCGGCGGTGATCCCCTTATGCTGACGGATAACAAATTAGCTGAATCCCTCGCAGCTATCAGAGAAATCAGGGATGATCTGTTAATTCGTATTCATTCCCGTGCTCTCACTTTTAATCCTTACCGTATTACCGATAATCTGTTAGAAGCTCTGGAAAAATATCGGGTTAATGCCTTTGGTGTGCATATTTGTCATCCACTGGAAATCAGTGAGGAATTCCAGTCTGCGGTGCGTCGCATCCAACAAGTTGTGCCGATTGTTTTTTCCAATATGCCTTTTTTACGTGGAATTAATGATAGTGAAGAAACACTGCATAAGTTATTTATAGCGCTTTATCGTATCGGTGTGAAACCTTACTACCTTTATCACTTTATGCCTTTCTCGCCGGGATCGTCTGAATATAAAGCTTCAATCAATGATGGCATCGCCATAATGAAAAGGCTCAAACGGCGGGTTTCTAATATTGCTTTGCCGGAATATGTTCTGCCACATATGAAAGGGAAATTTACCGTCCCGCTATTTACTCATCCTGATGAAATGCCTCGTTTTGAAATCAGTGGTGATAAATCTTATTACCGCTTTATCAATTGGAAAGATGAGCAATGTGAATGGTTAGATAATTAATTCCATTTGTTGTTTTATTATCGATTGATTGAATAAATCTAAAAATAACTTTATACCCGATAGATTTCAGGGCGCTGACGGCTGAAAGTCAGTCATCCAGCTATCTGAAATACTAAGGGTATATAGACTATGCATTTTAAGGATACCAAATGAAACCAAATGCAATCCTATTTGTTGATATTGATGAAGCGGATGTAACACGTTATTACTACCGGGAACCTCACTTTGCAGAAGCAAAAAAGATGGGAATCTCTTGCCTGACGGTAGCGCATAAAGGCCGTCAGAATACAGAACGGCTTTTTGTTGACAGTGATGAAGTTTTTTTCCTGGCATCATTATCGGCTGAATCCTTGCTGGAGTTTGTTATTAGCTTGCAACAAACTTATAACTTGTGCGCAATTCTATGTTACGCGGGACAGGCTTCTGCCTATGGGCAGTTGGGCTGTATTATTGCTGAAATTTGCCAAAAAATCGGGATACCTCACACGTCTTCTGGTTCTATTGCTGCCTGTAACAACAAATTCCTTATGCGTCAGGCATTACAAAAGCACGGAATTAGATCAATAAATTATGCATTGTGTAATAGTGAAGAGGAATTATATAAGCAGGCAGAAATCATTGGTTATCCGGTTATAGCAAAACCACCTTTTGGCGCAGGTTCAGTTTTTATTAAGAAATGCAATAACTGGTCTGAATTACAATCTCATTACCAATTATTTAAAATACAGTATAAATCTACCGCTTCAATTCAGTTTCTGGGAATGACTGAGACCTATTTTACCGCTGAGGGTATATCACTCCTCAATCAGCCCGGACAAAGTATGCTGCTGGAAGAATATATTGAGGGTATTGAAGGTACAGTTGAGTGTGTAATGACTCAGGATGAAACTTATCCGATATTAATAAATGAAAAACTGATTTTGACTGAAAAAAATAATACGATATTAGAGAATCTGCTTATTTCTCCGCCTGTTTCATTTACCGAAAAAGAACAGGAACAAATCAGAGATTATGCCATTGCCTGCATACAAGCTGTCGGATTGAACTATTCTATTGCTCATCTTGAATTCCGCATGACGGCAGATGGCCCGATAGTTATTGAAATTAATCCGCGGCTTGGTGGTTTATTTGTAAGTACCGCATTTCGTGATGTTGCAGGATTAAATCCTTACCAGCTTTATCTTTCTATTCTTTTGCATGAGAAAGATATTGATGCTCAGATTAAACAAGGCCAAAAACAGGCGATGACAGGCAAACAGCATTACTCCATGTTAGCTATTTATCCGGAAAATAGTGGTTATTTTCATGGAATAGAAAATATTGAGTATATCAAAAACAAAGCGTGTGTCATCGAATGCCGGACTCAGCCGGCTGGTTGTTATATTGATGCGGAAACAGAAGAACATTACCTGATAAGGTGCTGGGCAAAAGTTGATGATGCTTTCCATGCCTATGCATTACACGATGAAATAATACAGCATGTAAAACCCATTATTACTCCAATTTTATAAGGGCTGTCACTCATGCGAATTGCAGAAATTTCGGCACAATTAATGGATGAGCATTATTGCCATATTCCTCATTTTGATGAACTGATTTCATATTATGAAGAAGATGCCAGAACATTTAAAAATTATTGGAATAATTTAGCGTTGGATCAGAATTTCAAAAGCTATACGCATAGGGAAAGGCGAATTCTGCGCTACCATTATTATCCCGGTATGGAAAATTCTTTGCAACTTAACCGAGATAGTGAATATCGTTCATCAGTAATCTATGACGTTGAATATACAAAAGGAGCTAACCAGCTTAGTTATGTGGAAGAAGGGTTTATTAACCATCCTATTATGCAACATATTCTTTCAACGAATATTGCTATCTTAGGCAAACGATTAGTAAAAGGTTATCGCTATTCAATTGATATTCACCAATTCCGGGTCAAAGCCTTGTCAGGTAAAGAGAGCCCGACGACTTCGGGTATTCATCAGGACGGGCAGGAGTGGATTTTTATGCATTTTATTCAGGGCAATAATATTGCTCCTGTGATTTCTGAGGTTCATGTAAGTAGCGATGAAGCCCCGCCTTTACTGCAAACAGCGATGACTAAGTTTCTGGAAACGCTCGCAATAGATGACAAACAACTTTATCATCGGGCAAGCAATGTTCGGCAAATATCTCCTACCTCTGAGGCATTTCGGGATTTATTGTTGGTCACCTTCCGGCAGTCTCCTGAATAATAAGAGAGCTAATAATAATGTTAAGTCAGGAAAATAGTTTGAATGTGCGTGGATCTGGCCGTAATGCGTTATTTATCGTGAGTGCGAGGTTTGTCTCTGATTTTGGCGCATTTCTGAATATGGTGGCGTTATCCACCTACGTTTACCTGCTGAGTAACAGTGTCATGCACGTCAGTATTTTTCTGGCTTGTCGTGTTGCTGGTGGGGTTATTGCCAGTTTAATTGGAACCCCTTTTTTCCGGCGATATGCAGGGCGATGGCCGCTCGTTTGTTTCGATTTCTTGCGGGTTTTATTGCTGTGCTTGTTACTGATAATTCCGGTTTCACAGCAATTATTGATCTTACCGGCGATTGCTTTTGGAATTGGGCTGGGTAACTCAATGTTTGCCATCGGGTTAAACAGTCAGCTTCCACATTGGGTATGTGCTTCACAACGTATATCAACGAATTCCTGGCTGACTTCCGTTGCGGCCACCGGCGCAGTACTTGGCAGCCTGATATCCGGTTTACTGGTTGCCGGCAGTGGTTACGAAATGGTTTTTATTGTCAACATCATTACCTATCTGGTGGCGGCAATATTGATTATGCCACTGCGTTTTCTCACCAAACCTGAGTCACAGGGAACACGGGCCTTAGGGAACGAATGGCGAGAATTACGTCTTGGGTTACGTGGAGCACCGATACTGGCCGGAATGTTATTTCTCAGTCTGGCGGATACACTGGGCAGTGCTGCCCATAACGTCGGTTTTCCTATCATTTCCAAGCTCCTGAATCCGGATAATGCCAGTACGGTAATGGGCCTGTTATTGGCGACATGGGCGGTGGGAAAATTCAGTGGTGCGCGTTTAGCCAGTTATTTGCTACGTAGTCGCAACTTATTGAAAATGGAAAAACTGTTTTTTCTCGGTGTTGCATTGATGTCAACGGGCTTTATCCTGACTTTCCAGCAAACCGACCAGCTTTGGTTACTGTTATTTGCAGTCTGGGCAGGTATTGGGGATGGTATTGCAGAAGTGAGTTTAATTTCCCGGGCACAAAGTGAGCCGGAAAGCCTGCGATTGCCCATTTTCAGTCTTCTGACCTTACTGCAAATGACAGGTTTTGGGATAGGAATGCTATTGGTCGCACCGTTCTACGTCTGGCTGCCACCTTCCAGTGTCATTATCATATTCCACGGTTTGCCACTGGCCGTACTAGTTATTATTTTGATATGGGCACGGCGTTTTACCGTCAGTAAGGTGTGAGTTTCATCTATCTGCCACCTTCGAAATTCTTACCTTATTGGCTGCACTGAATACTTTTAATTCATGGGGCGTATAATGCCCCAAATATCCCCGCAAATTCCGCAGTGTTCCCGCCATTGAATTTCGTCGCTTTTGTCATGCTTAGCAATATTTTATTTGCCCTTTGCTGAAGCTTGTTAAGGGCAAATTTCCTGCATGCAATAACGAATGCTTACCAAGGAAAGCTGTGGCTGAAGATAGCGATCTCGAAAAAACCGAAGAACCCACGCCCCATAAACGGGAAAAAGCTCGAAAAGAGGGGCAGATAGCGCGTTCGAAGGAACTCACTTCTATCCTGATGTTAGCGGGAGGTGTCAGTTTGCTCTGGATGAGCGGACAATCACTCACCCACGAACTTTCATTGATGGTATTCGAAGGATTTAATTTTGACCATAACATGGTCAGTAATGATAAACAGATGGTGCAACAGGTTGGTCGCTTGTTGAAACAGGCTGTCTGGGCAGTATTACCTGTGTTTACCGGATTGGTTTTGATTGCCCTGAGCGCACCAACGTTAATGGGCGGGCTGATATTCAGTTCGAAATCCATCAAATTTGATCTGACTAAACTGAATCCGATTGCTGGTCTGAAGAAGATCTTCTCCATGAATGCGTTGGCAGAGTTGTTCAAGGCAATTCTGAAAGCGTCATTGGTAGGAGGAGGGGCCGCACTATTTATCTGGGCAAACTGGCCTGCCATGCTGAACCTGACAACTCAGCCACCGCTGGTGGCGTTGAGTGATGCCATGATGATGCTGATTTTTGCAGGCTACATTGTCCTGTTTATGCTGATACCAATGGTGGCGTTTGACGTGCTTTATCAGATCCGCAGCCACCTGAAAAAACTGAGAATGACCCGTCAGGAGATCAAGGATGAATTTAAGGAGCAGGAAGGGGATCCACATGTAAAGGCGCGGATTCGCCAACAGCAGCGTGCGGCTGCACGTAAGCGCATGATGGCGGATGTGCCGAAAGCGGATGTCATTGTCACGAACCCGACTCACTACGCAGTAGCTTTACGGTATGACAGTAACAAAATGGGCGCACCTAAAGTACTGGCGAAAGGGGCTGGGCTTATTGCTTTGCGTATCAAAGAGATTGGTGCGGAGAATCGAATTCCGTTATTGGAAGCGCCTCCATTAGCAAGGGCGTTATTCCGTCATGCTGAAGTGGGGGGCTTTATTCCGGCAGCACTTTATGCTGCCGTTGCTGAAGTGCTTGCCTGGGTTTACCAATTGAAACGTTGGAAACGGGAAGGTGGCCTGAAACCAAAAACACCTGAAAATCTGCCAGTGCCGCCAGCACTGGATTTTGCTGGAGAAAATAATCGTCATGGCTAATCTGGCCTCATTATTACGTTTATCAGGGAATCGTTTACCGGGGAATATGAAAGGTTCCGAGTGGCAAATGCTTGCGGGGCCTGTACTGATCCTCATGATCCTGTCGATGATGGTACTACCGTTACCACCATTCCTGCTCGATCTCCTGTTCACATTCAACATTGCACTTTCCATCATGGTTTTGCTGGTAGCGATGTTTACGCGTCGGACACTGGATTTTGCTGCTTTTCCGACAATCCTGCTGTTTTCGACTTTATTGCGTCTGTCACTGAACGTCGCTTCTACACGTATCATTCTGATGGAAGGACATACCGGATCAGCGGCGGCAGGGCAGGTGGTAGAAGCTTTCGGCCATTTTCTTGTCGGTGGTAACTTTGCCATTGGTATTGTTGTGTTCGTCATTCTTATCCTGATTAACTTTATGGTAATCACCAAAGGTGCGGGGCGTATCGCCGAAGTCGGTGCGCGCTTTGTACTTGATGGAATGCCCGGCAAACAGATGGCGATTGATGCTGATTTGAATGCCGGATTGATTGGTGAAGATGAAGCGAAAAAACGCCGCGCAGAAGTGACACAAGAAGCTGATTTCTACGGTTCAATGGATGGTGCGAGTAAATTCGTGCGCGGAGATGCCATTGCCGGATTAATGATTCTGGTGATCAATATCATCGGTGGCTTAATTGTTGGTGTTGCCCAGCACAATATGAGCCTGGGTGATGCTGCGGAAGCCTATACGTTGCTGACCATTGGTGACGGTCTGGTTGCCCAGTTACCGGCGTTGATCATCTCTACCGCTGCGGGTGTTATCGTTACTCGCGTAGCGACTGACGAAGATGTTGGTCAGCAGATGGTGACTCAGCTTTTCAACAATCCTAAAGTTTTAATGTTGAGTGCTGGTGTATTAGGTTTACTTGGTTTAGTTCCGGGAATGCCTAACTTTGTTTTCCTGTTGTTCACTGCTGCATTAGCGGGAGTCGGTTACTTCCTGTTGCGTAAGGACAAAGATCCGCTTACGGCACAACATGAAGAGATGAAAGCGGTGGAAGAGCAACAGCAAACCGCTGAAGCTTCATGGTCTGATGTCCAGTTGGAAGACCCACTGGGAATGGAAGTCGGTTACCGTTTGATCCCGATGGTGGATTTTCGTCAGAATGGCGAGTTGCTTGGTCGTATCAGCGGTATCCGTAAAAAATTCGCACAGGAAGTGGGTTATTTACCGCCTGTTGTCCATATCCGTGACAATCTTGAACTTGCTCCTGCAAGCTATCGCATCATGATGAAAGGGGTAGAAATTGGTCGTGGTGAAGCCCATCCGGGACGTTGGCTGGCAATTAATCCGGGCGGAGCAGTCGGTGATTTACAGGGTGACCTGACGAAAGATCCTGCTTTCGGTCTACCTGCTGTCTGGATTGATGACAGTTTAAGGGAACAGGCTCAGGTACAGGGTTATACCGTGGTAGCGGCAAGTACGGTTGTGGCGACACATCTTAACCATTTATTGTCTCAGCACTCCAGTGAGCTGTTCGGCAGACATGAAGCACAGCAACTGTTCGAACGAGTGAGTCAGGAAATGCCGAAACTGACAGAAAACTTTATCCCTGATGTTGTCAGCCTGACGACCTTACATAAGGTTCTGCAAAACCTGTTGGCGGAACAAGTACCAATCCGTGATATGCGAACCGTTATTGAAACGCTGGCGGAACATGCACCGGTACAGACTGACCCTTACGAACTGACAGCTGCCATCCGAATTGCACTGGGTAGAGCAATTGCTCAGCAATGGTTCCCGGGCGTGGATGAAATTAAAGTGATTGGTCTGGATGCAAACCTTGAGCGTATTCTGCTTCAGGCATTACAGGGCGGTGGCGGACTGGAGCCGGGACTGGCTGAAAGTCTGGAGCGTCAGGCGGCAGAAGCACTGGAGCGTCAGGAAATGCTGGGAGCACCACCGGTACTGTTGGTCAACCATGCGCTGCGCCCATTACTGTCACGTTTCCTGCGTCGTATACTGCCTCGATTGGTTGTACTTTCTAATCTTGAAATTACCGATAATCGCCAGATAAGAATGACGGCGACAATTGGTGGTGCTAGGTAGTATTAGTAGTTGGAATAATAAGGTGATCACCCCAATGATCACCTTATTATAAAATCATTAATCTTCAGGCCCTTTCCATTCTAACTTATTTCTCATTTCATCCGGCACTAACTCAAATAACATTTTGATTCTTTTTTTATGATAATTATAGTTAGAGCACACCCTATCTGCATTTTCTAAATAATATCTGGCTTGACTATTTAAAAAATAAATATCGTGCTCACAAATTTCTGTCTCTTTTAGAGAAGAAACAATATCATGCAATAATTCCGCCTCTTGATAGCAGGATTTATCTCGCCCTTTGCGAATAAAACCGTGTGTTTGCACATTTCTGATATGGGGAAGTGCAAATCTCAACATGTCAATATATATCAATACGATTCATGATGTGATCCTAAACATAAAATTACCTTTCCTTAAAAAGAGGCCTGTTGTACAGTTACACAAATTTAATAGATATTTTTATAAATTACTAGTTACCATTGATTTATTTAAAAGTAAAAATAGAGATCATATGTTTTCATATAAAGATAATCCGATTCGAGCATTTTACACCGAACAATATATTCGGGTATATCAGGCATTTTCAGATTCAATTGCCGACAGCGCTATACAAAATAATACTTTCGTTTCTCCTCCTTTTAGTATGACACGCATGACATGGATCAAACCCTCATTCTTATGGATGATGTACCGATCCGGCTGGGGGATGAAAGACGATGGTCAAAAACGCATTTTAGCCATTGATATTACCCATGAAGGATTCCGGGAAATTATCCAGCAAGGTGTTATTAGCCACTATCATTCTGAATTCTCTGATTCAAGGGATGTCTGGAAAAAGAAAGTACAACACAGTGATGTTGTTATTCAGTGGGATCCGGAACGGGATATATCATTGAACAAATTAGAGCAGAGAACAATCCAAATCGGGTTGCGAAATCAGGCTGTTGAAAACTATGTTAGTCATTGGATTAGTAATATCACGGATATCACCGACACAGTACATCACATCCATGAGTTGGTAAAAAATAATCAGTTGAATTTAGCCAAAAACTTATTACCGGAAGAAAGAGTTTATATTGGGAAATAAAGATAAATTTCCCCACAAAAGGTGGGATCATAAGGAATAGAATATATCTATGGAAACTAAATATAAAATTCTTTTAGGATTAGTGGCATTTGTTGGAGTTTTATTTCTTTTTGGTGCATTTCATTCTGCTAAATCGACAGTGGTGCTTACGTTGGATGGGGTGAAAACAACCGGAGTTGTAACAAAATTAGAGTTACATATCTCAAATTCAAATAAGTCTAAAAGAAAAAAAGAGAGCAAATATTATCATCCGGTTATTAACTTTACAACCGAAGACGGTAAAGAAGTTCAATTTACCTCCTCTTCCGGAAGTAATCCAGCTAGTTATAACATTGGTGAAAAATTAGAGATTATCTATTTGAAAGATAACCCTGCTAATGCTCAATTAAATAATTTTTCTAGTCTTTATGGTATTACTCTTATTTTTTCACTCTTTGGGTTTTTATTTTCTCTAATAGGCTTTTTCCCTCTGTTTAGAGCAAGAAAAAGCAAAACAGTAAAACTATCGAAAAGAAGTAAGATCGTATCTTAATGTAGTAAAAAAATTAATAAATACATAAAGTTCAAAAGGCGCTTAAAGCGCCTTCCTTTTTATTGATTATTTCTTTTTCTCTACCTGAAGGAATGGCATAGGAGCACCGCTGCCTAAATATTGAGGCATTACGCCATCCCATTTATTTACGGCTTCCAGTTGCAAAACTTCTGGATTTTTACGGAGAGCTTCACCGCGCAATGCGATGGCATCAGCTTCAGCCAGAGCTTTTAACCTGATGGACTCCGCCTGGCCGCGAGCTTCTTCAATCATTTTATCGGCTTCTGCCTTAGAGCGCTCAACCTCATTTTTACGCATTTGCGCTTCCTGGACTGCTCTGTTTTTCTTATTGATTGCATCAATCACTTCATTTGGATAATCCATTTTACCAAGCCAGCTGACTTTCTGGATCTCAATACCTACAGGCTCCAATTGTTTACGCAAGTCAGTTGTTACTGACTCCAGTAATTGAGTTTTTCCACCGGAAGATAATTTATCAATATCCATTTTTGAGCCATGATTGATTAAAGAGTCAGCAATTAATTGGCGAATATTGCTATCTGTAATTTCTTTAACGCCAGCTCGATAAGTCTTAAATACTTCAACGACTTTGTCTTCTATTACGCGATATTCTATGCCAACAGATGCGCTGACAGACATAGAATCAGAGGTTTGAAACAAAAATGGATCTTGATATTGGTGTAATTGCTTAAACAGAGGGAACAAATAAACTTCCTCGTTCCAACTTAGCCAATATTTTCCTGTACCTAACTTTTCGTTTTGTACTCCCTTATCTGAACCATATAAATCGACTTTGATCCCTACATTTCCGGCAGGTACTTTTGCTCGCTCACAGCCAACCAATCCTACTGCAATAAGTGAAACTAATATTGTTTTAATAATTCCTTTTCTAATACTCATTTATTTTTACTCCATTTTATTAGTTTTTTGATGGTGAAATAAAGGATTGCAGGCACCACAAATAAAATAATGATAATTGCTATAACTACAGATAAATCACTTTTAGCTGAAAATAGTGTTGGAGCGACACCAAAGACTAAAAATAAAGATAATAATAGACTTGTAGTTATTAATAGATATTGCTTCATATTAATCTTCTCCATGATTAAGCGGCTATATTTTTATACTTTTTTATCCATAAGTAAATGGAAATGTTAAATCCAGTTTATGTCATTTTCTTAAATTAAAAGAAGTGGAATTTAAAGATAAAGAAGCAACGATAGAGTGACAAGGTCAATCAAGTCTGATTGACCTTGACCATAAATATACACTTCGTCTCTCAAGTTGCCTCTTTGTTGGCTACGCTCGTTCACCCCAGTCACATAGTTATCTATGCTCCCGGGGGGCACTCCCTTGCCGCCGTGACACATCTTGAAATCCATTGTGTATATCTAATGTCTTTGTCGGGCTACCCACGGAACCATGAAAATAGCTATCACAGCAATACCGGCTGCCACATAGCTGATATTGATTAATCCCCACTCAGAGATCACTAACCCGCCAATGATTGCACCTAAACCAGTAATTTACTCAGTCGCTTTATATTTTCATTAATTTCGGCTGGTGTATGGGCCGCGTAGCCGAAAAGAATCGCTTTATCAGAAAAGGAGTGGATACAGTAGCGTGATAACGGCTGAGCACCTAAACCTAGTTGCCTGCATTTTGTAATAATCTCTTTTTCGGTAAAACCGTCTTTTAACCGGCACACCATATGGATGCCCGAATCAGTGATATTCACATCGAAAACATGAGGAAGGTATCGATTTATGGCATTAAACAATGCGGTTTGCCTTTCATAACATAATTTTCTGACGCGACGTACATGGCGCGCATAATGGCCTTCTTGTATGAAATGAGCTAATACTACCTGTTCCAGATAACCAGAGAGCGTATCGCTGTAGTATTTCATCATCGTGAACGCATCAATTAATGCCTCTGGAACGACTAAAAAACCAATGCGTAAACCGGGGTACAGCATTTTTGAAAAGGTGCCGGCGTAAATGACCCGTTGAGTCGTATCCAATCCTTGCAGTGCCTGAATGGGTTTAGATAAATAGCGGAACTCACTGTTATAGTCGTCCTCAAAAATCCATGCATTATGTTGATTAGCCCAGTCAAGAAGCGCTAAACGCCGTGATAGTGCCAATGTAGTTCCTAACGGAAACTGGTGGGAAGGAGAGGTATAAACTAACCTAGCATCGGAGTGATTGGCTGCACCATAAGCAATATCCATTCCTTGTTCATCGGAAGGAATAGGAGCGATTTGTGCGCCCATCGAGGTGAATATTGCTCTGGCACTGTCATAACCGGGGTCATCTAACCAGACTTTATCATCAGGTTGTAATAATACCCGGGCAGCTAAATTTATTGCCTGCTGAGTACCGTTAACAATAATAATTTGATCTTCGCGGCAATTTACACCACGGGTTGAATGAACGTAATCAGCCAGCACTTTTTTTAGTAGTGGATAGCCATCAGGTCGGTTAAATTGCCCGATTGTTTTTTTAGAGTGACGCCAGACTCTACCGCTTAACTGTCCCCATAATTCATGAAGAAATTGATCCACACAACCGACACCGATGTTAAATATAGGGTATTGGTCGCTCGTTAGTTTTATTTTTTCCCAGAAAGGCATCAGCCTATTTGCAGTAGCGCTGAGGTCTGGTGCTGAAATCACTTTTCTTTTCAGGTAATCAGGAGAAGGATTTGTTGTGATCAATTCATCTGGGATCGTGGTTGATACATAGGTTCCTGAACCTTTACGTGCTATCAAATATCCTTCATCGATCAGACGTTCAAAACCGGCAATCACGGAGTTGCGTGAAATTGCCATCATTTCAGCCAGTGCTCTTGTGGATGGGATTTTGGTTCTTTCGGTGAGCCGACCATCAAGAATAGCATTTCTGATCGTGTGGTAAACCTGATCTTTAATGTAGCCATTATTTAAGAGTAAATGCGGAAACGGGGATTGTGATTTGCGCACCATGATAAAGTGGATCCTTAAATAATAATAAAAGTGTGTCTTATTAAGTACCAAATGCAATTGTAATATTGTTCCGTCATTTCTTCATTATGATTTTTACGATAAAAATCAAATAGGATGGCTTTTATTTGAGAGGAGTTATCATGAACAATAATTTATTACCGGTTACTGTTGAATTTGTTTCTCCTGAACATTATTCACAATGGCTGGTTTATTGGCAGGCATATCAGGATTTTTATAAAGTTGATTTAGCGAAAAATATTACTGAAAGGACGTGGGCCAGATTTTTTGATGTAAAAGAACCTATGCACTGTGCGGTCGCATTAGAGAGCGGTAAAATTCTTGGCTTTGTTCATTATCTCTATCACCGTGCTACATGGTCTGAAACTGATTTTTGTTACCTTGAAGATCTCTTTGTTTCACCGGAGTTCAGAGGGCGTCATATCGGTAAAAAGCTGATTGAATTTGTCCAGCATGAAGCACAAAAACAACATTGTGGGCGGTTATACTGGCATACACATGAAACGAATCTGCGTGGTCAGCGCCTTTATAACTGGGTGGCTGAAAAGTCAGGCATGATTGAATATCGTATGCCATTGTAATTGGGTTTTGTTAAATAAATATGCCGATCTTCAGGATCGGTATTTTTCTTTCATAAAAGAAAAATAATTTAATGTATTAATGCTTCAATCTCTTCCCGGTTTAATTCCTCCATTCATTCGCGTCATATCTAAATTATCACACTTCAATTTCCATTTATGATTAATTTTATCTCGGGTTAATTTTTGATTAGTGCTTTCAATTCATTCATTGAATTATTTTTAATGGTTATTAAACGTTATTAAGTACTACAGAAATTAATTTGTTAATTCGGGAAGGTGAATTTGCATAAAAAGCAATTTGCATTATTGGCAATGTACTCAATATAAAATTTTCGGCACGATCAATGCCGATATAAAACTAACAACGCTACAAAATTTTTTTTCAGAAGAGAGTTTACTTTCATTTTGTGGCGGTAGCTTTATCTAAACAAATACTTTTCTGCACCCTAAGTAATTTAATCAACCATAATCACTTTTATTTAAAGAGAGGCTATTATGTCTACAAGTACGTCTCAAATTGCTATTGAATATCCTATTCCTTCTTATCGTTTTGTTGTTTCTGTTGGCGGTGAACAGATTCCATTCAATAGCGTTTCAGGTCTGGATATTAATTATGAAACCATCGAATATCGTGACGGTGTAGGTAATTGGTTCAAAATGCCTGGTCAACATCAACCTATTAATATTACCCTGCGTAAAGGTGTTTTTCCGGGTAAAACTGAGTTATTTGACTGGATTAATTCTATCCAGCTTAATCAAGTTGAGAAAAAAGATATTACCATTAGCTTAACCAATGATGCTGGTTCTGAATTATTAATGACCTGGAATGTCGCTAATGCTTTCCCTACTTCATTAACGTCTCCTTCCTTTGATGCCACCAGCAATGATATTGCCGTTCAGGAAATTACGCTGGCGGCTGATCGCGTCACTATGCAGGCTATTTGAGGCATTGATAGTTAATCATTCCATATAAGGGATTTTTTATGACAACCGTTACCAGTTACCCCGGCGTTTATATTGAAGAATTAAATAATCTGGCGCTATCTATATCCAGTAGTGCTACAGCCGTTCCTGTTTTTGCAGTGAATGAAAAAAATAATATTATTGCCGAAAATACCGCATTCCGAATTAACTCCTGGATGGAATATCTTAATAAGGTATCAAATAATTTTGATGCAGAAGATAAATTGTCAGTTTCTCTGCGGGCCTATTTTACTAATGGCGGAGGTTATTGCTATCTCATCAAGAGCAGTAATTTAGAAAAAGTGGTTCCAACCTTAGATGATGTCACTTTGCTGGTTGCTGCGGGTGAAGATATTAAAACAGCCGCAGCAATTTTATGTCAGCCGGGAAAAGGATTATTTGCCATTTTTGATGGCCCTGAAGAAGCCCTGACTATCACGAATGTAGAAACCATCAAGAGTAAATATGACGCTACCGCGTTCGCGGCAGTTTATTACCCATGGCTGAAAGCGGATTGGGCAAAAATTACTATTCCACCGAGTGCGGTTATGGCTGGTGTTTATGCCTCCGTCGATCTCTCCCGCGGGGTATGGAAAGCCCCTGCCAATATTACATTAAAAGGCGGACTGGAACCGGCATTTTTGGTCACGGATGAAGTTCAGGGAGCGTATAACGCTAAGCGTGCCATTAATATGATCCGCACTTTCAGTAATACCGGCACCACCGTTTGGGGAGCAAGGACGTTGGAAGACAGTGACAACTGGCGCTATGTCCCTGTGCGTCGTTTATTCAATACTATTGAACGGGATGTTAAGCGCACCATGAGCTTTGCCATGTTTGAACCTAACAGCCAACCAACGTGGGAACGTGTTAGAGCAGCAATCAATAATTACCTTTATAGCCTGTGGCAACAAGGCGGATTGGCGGGCAACAAAGAAGAGGAAGCCTATTTCGTGCAGATTGGCAAGGGAATTACGATGACAGAAGATCAAATTAATCAGGGACAAATGGTAGTCAAAGTCGGTCTGGCTGCTGTTCGACCTGCGGAATTTATCATCCTCCAGTTTACGCAAGATGTAGAACAGCGTTAATCATATTGATTGATAAGGAATTATCATGGTAGCTGATCTAAAAACGCCCGGCGTTTATATTGAAGAAAATGCTTCCCTTGCATTGTCTGTCAGCAACAGTCCCACAGCTGTGCCTGTTTTTATCGGTAAGTTTACCCCAAACACGGTAGAGCCAAACCAAGCCTGTATCCGTATCAATAACTGGCTTGAATTTACTTCTGCTTTTTCTTTGGCACCAGTGACAGATGTTGTTATCAAATCAAGCCTCCCTTCTGATAGTGGAACAAAAAAAGAAGCCCGAGAAACACCTGATGTTCAGATTCTCGCTGCTTCTGTTGCTGAAGGAGAAACCCAAAAATGGATCCACAGTATTGAGAGAATTAATCAATCTCTGGCTGTAGAAGCCCTGAGGATCTATTTTCAAAATGGAGGAGGGAGCTGTTATATCTACCCATTAAACAATATTAATAACGAATTGGCTTTGGCAGCCATTCCCGAATTAATTGAGCAACAAGGGGATATTACTCTACTGGTTTGTCCGGAAACCGAATGGGATTACAAAAACAGAGTTTATGATGCAGCCAGTTCATTACTAAATGATAACAAAGTAGGCTATTTTCTGATTGCAGACAGCCCTGATGGTGAATCGATACCAAGTTCGGGAACTCGCTCCAGGATTGCCGCGTATTATCCTCATTTGGAAACTAACCTGACATTCTCTGCCTTGCCCGTTGATAAGAATGTGATTATCAGTGGATACGAGGATGAATCAGGCAAAGATAAACTGAAAAATCTGGATGAACTCAGGAAAAAAAATGAAACGCTGGCGCGGAGTATTGATGCCAGATTAAAACAGGAACAACAACGTCAGCTTATTCTTCCTCCCAGCTCCGCCATTGCCGGAGTTTATTGCCAAACGGATAACCAGCGTGGTGTCTGGAAAGCACCTGCGAATGTTGCACTTACTGGTATCAAAGGACTGACTGATAAAGTTGACGATGCTCGGCAAGGAACCATGAATGACAAAGGCATTAATGTCATCCGATCATTTATGGGTCGTGGTTTTATGGTTTGGGGAGCCCGTACTTGTACGGAGGTTAACAACATCAGTTGGCGCTACATTCCTGTCCGTCGTCTGTTCAATGCCGTTGAACGCGATATTCGTCAGGCACTGCGGGCTGTGTTATTTGAAACCAATAATCAACCGACCTGGATGCGCGCCAAAGCTGCCGTTGACCACTATCTTTATGCTCTCTGGCAAAAGAATGCCCTAATGGGAAACACCCCTGAAGAAGCTTATTTTGTCCATATCGGTCAGGATATCACCATGTCTGACGCGGATATCAAACAAGGCAAAATGATCATGAAAGTGGGTCTGGCCCCAGTGCGACCGGCTGAATTTATCGTTCTGCAATTTACGCAGGATATTGTTCAGTAATCTCCGTAATTAAACACAAGGCACTGTATTGACAGTGCCTATCTCACCCAATTAAAGGAGATGATGATGGAAAGAATTCAACCGGGCGTAACATTAACAGAAAGTATCATTACCACAGGGCAACAGGAAATACCCAGTGCAGTGCCTGTATTTATTGGTTATACCAGCCGTAATCAACAACACTCAAAAACCACAGTTCGTATCGACAATCTGGTGGAATATATCCGGCTATTTGGCGACCATCATTTAATGGCATTTGCCGTCAGGCACTATTTCGATAATGGCGGGCAACAGGCTTTTGTTTTACCGCTGCAAGGGAATATGCCCTCGGAAAATATCACCCAAACGGAAGCGGAAACCCTGATGGCAGCACTAAGCAGCAAAGCGGTGCAAGAAGCCATTAGCGCAGAAACACAGATTACCCTGATTTTGGCACCGGATATCGCCCGCCTGAATGACAATGTCATTGATGATCAACAAATTTTATCCAATTTGTGGTCTGAAGTCTGGATGGTATTGCTGCAATTGAGTCAGACCCGTTCTAATCTCTTTGTGCTGCTGGATGCACCGGATGAGATAGAGCAGGCAAAGCAATGTCTGAAAGATCTCTCATCAGGATATCGTCAATGGGGTGCTGCCTATTGGCCTCGTCTGGAAACGACATATCAGGTTATATCCGGCTCCAAAAATATTGTGCTCTCACCTACCGCCGCTATCGCAGCACTTATTCAACATACGGATAGTGACGTCGGTGTATGGAAAGCGCCAGCCAATATTGCTCTGTCTCAGGTTATCCGGCCGGTTAAGTCGTATCTTCAGGGGAGTGAACTATTTAACAGTAATGGGACTTCTCTCAATGTGATCCGCACTTTTCCCGGTAAAGGTATACGCGTATGGGGATGTCGCACTCTGGAAAACACAGATAACACGCCGTGGCGTTATCTGCAAACACGACGCTTAGTTTCTTATGTCATCGCGCATTTGGCGAAATTGGCCCGTATGTACATCTTTGAGCCTAATAACGAACTGACATGGATGAAATGCAAAGGGCAAAGTTATAACTGGCTGCGACAACTATGGTTACAGGGAGGCTTGTACGGCTCACGGGAAGATGAAGCATTTACTGTGTTGTTAGGCGTAAATGAAACGATGACCGAAGAGGATATCCGGGCAGGAAAAATGATCATGAAAGTCGCCTTAGCTGTATTGTCTCCCGCCGAATTTATCGAAATCAGTTTGGTATTTGATACCCAAACGGGCGCGCTTTTATCTTAAAAAGGAAAGAGCACAATGACCGATTTTTTCACTCCTGTGGTATCCCACCGCTTTATGGCGAGTTTTATTTTCAACGGTATTCCTGACCCGCTGGATATCCGCTTTCAGCGTATTTCCGGTTTAAGCCGGGAACTCCAGATCACCCAGCACAGTCAGGGTGGTGAAAATGCCCGTAATAACTATCTGGCTGAAAAGATCCAACACGGCCTATTAACGCTGGAGCGTGGTGTGATGACAGTTTCTCCTTTGACCCTGATGTTTGACCGTGTGTTGCGTGGAGAAAATATCGCCTATGCGGATGTGGTGATCATGCTGTTAAACGAAAATTCATTGCCCTTGTCCAGCTGGATATTGAGCAATGCCTTACCGGTACGCTGGCAGACCAGCGATTTTGATGCGAACAGTAATGCCATTTTGGTGAATACCCTTGAACTGCGCTATCAGGATATTTGCTGGCTGGGAGTCAAAGTATGACAGTCGAAATCAGAGAATTAATTATTCAGGCAAAAGTGGTTTCATCAATGCCGCCAACCGGCTCAGAGCAACAAAGCTATTCGTTGGTTCAGGAAAGTCTGGATGAGGCGGCTTTAGTTGAAAAAATTAAACGTGAAGTGCTGGCTGCATTACGCGATGAGGAAAGGTGGCGCTCATGAGTTTAATTGAACGTGGTTTAGCAAAGCTGACCATTAACGCTTATAAAGACAGAGAGGGCAAAATACAGGCTGGCACCATTCAGGCCATGTATAACCCTGATTCCCTGCAACTGGATTACCAAACGGATTACCAACAATCTCTGGCAATTAATAGTGAAAAACAGAGCAGTATTTATGTACAGGCTAAGCCCGCCGGGTTATCCCTTGAGCTGATTTTTGACGGCACAATGCCGGACAATAAAATCCCTGTTGAAGCTCAGTTAATGCAACTCAAGCAGTTGTGCAGCGTGGATGCCACCAGTTATGAAACACAATTCCTGCAAATCAAATGGGGAAAAATGCGCTGGGAAAACCGTGGCTATTTTGCCGGCAGGGCGAAAAGTTTGTCTGTGAATTATACCTTGTTTGATCGTGATGCCACACCTTTGCGGGCACGGGTTATCCTGACACTGGTGGCGGATGAAAGTCTGGTCTTACAGGAGACAGAACAAAATCTTAAATCACCGGCGCAAATCGCTTTACGGGTACAGGATGGCGTTTCACTGGCTATGATGGCGGCCAGCACGGCATCGACGCTGTCTGGAGGTGTTGATTACCTGACACTGGCTTCGCAAAATAATCTGGATAATCTCAACGGGTTTGCACCGGGTGAGATATTGCAGGCCACCAGAGGAAATCCCTGATGAACCATCAACTGAAAATCATTGCCGATGGTCAGGAATTGTCCTTGTTGGCTGTCGTTGATGTCGATACCAACTTCTGCGTTAACAGCATCCCTTCCGCAACATTGAAACTCAGTTTACCAGACAGGCCACTTTCTTTTTTCAGTCAGACAGATGTACAGGCTGAGTTGGCCCATTGTCAGACAGGGAAAACGCTGCTTTTGGAATTGATTGAAGGGGGACAAAAATCAGTGCTGTTTAACGGCCAGATTACCCGTAACTCACTAAAGATCAAAAATAAGCAATTATTACTTACTCTGGTTGTCCGGCATCGACTACAACTGATGGCAGATACTCAGCACTCACAGTTGTTTAAAGCCAGTAACGAAAAAACTATTCTGAATACCTTGTTGAGTCAGGCGGGGATCAGGGCACGTTTTGATCAGATAGCCGCATTGGATCAAAAACATGAACAGATGGTGCAATTTCGTTGTTCTGACTGGCATTTTTTGTTGTGTCGGCTACTGGCAACGGGTGTATGGCTGTTACCCACGACAGAAGGCGCTCAGCTTGTTCAGCCTAATACCCTGAAATCCAACCCAACTCATATCCTGAAAAGTCGTGGAGATGAGGAAAAAGATATCCTCGTCAAAGATGCCAGCTGGCAATTTGATAACTATCTTAACCCCGCTTCGTTGGAAGTCAGTGGTTGGGATATCAATAAGCAACAAGAATTGTCAGGCGGGCGCTACAGCAGTATTGCTGTGGGCGAAGCGGCACTCTCTCCTGATAGGTCAGCGTTTTTAAATAAAACAAGCTGGGACATTCGCTACAGCCGCCCGTTAACCACCCAGGAGAGTGGTCATCTGGCACAGGGTTTATTGCTGAATCAGCGAATTTCTGGTGTTACAGGCGAGTTCCTGCTTAAAGGTAATGGACGTTATCAGCTAGGTGACAATATTCAATTAACGGGGTTCGGTTCTCAATTGGATGGTACTGCAAGTATTACTGCGGTTCGCCATCATTTTAACCGACAAATTGATTGGGAAACGACGTTAAGCATTGGCTTGCAAAGGGAGTATCTGCCGATGCTTCCCGATGCGACTGAACTCCATATTGCGACTGTCACAAAGTATCAGCAGGACAAAGCTGCCCTGAACCGCATTCCTATTATTCTGCCGGTACTGAATCGTCCGAATGAATTTTTATGGGCCCGATTGGGGAAACCTTACGCCAGCCACGAAAGCGGTTTCTGTTTTTATCCAGAACCCGGTGACGAAGTCATTGTCGGTTTTTTCGAACATGATCCGCGTTATCCGGTCATTCTGGGGGCAATGCACAACCCGAAAAATAAAGCGCCTTTAGAACCCAGCCAAGATAATCAGGAAAAAGCGCTGGTGGTGAAAAAAGAACTCACGCTGAAAGGGCAGACCATGAATGCTGAAATGAACAAATCACTCAATATGTCAGGCAAGAACAGTGTTGAGATCAAAGGCAACAAAATTAATCTTACCCAGTGAAAGGTGAACAATGGAAAACCAAATACTGACACACCTCTATGGTCGTGGTTGGGCTTTTCCTCCCGCTTTTTCCCTTGACGAAGGGGTGAAAATGGCAGAAGGAGCAGAAGATGTGCGCCAGAGTTTGCACATCCTGTTCAAAACTGAACCGGGGGAACGCTTAATGCGCGAAAATTATGGCTGCGGATTAAATGATTTTATGTTTGAAAATATCCGCAACGAATTGTTTGCTGAAATTGAGTCCCATATTCATGACAGCGTATTGCGTTATGAAGCACGGGCGGATATTACCGAGATTCAGGTTCGTCAGTCGCCCAATAATAAAAGTACCTTACAAGTAAAGGTGATGTATCGCCTGCGTGGAAGCGATATCCATCAGCAGATTCAGGGAACACTGGCGCTGAGTGAAGGCCGAGGGATGGAGGTATCATGAGTGAATCTATTGTAACAGACGGAGATATTCTACAGTTTGAGCCTCAATTTGGGCATAGACAGGTAAAAGTTACCATCCCCGGCAAGATTAGGGGCACTGGTCATGCGCGGGTCAACGGTAAAAAAGTTTGTATTTTGGGGGATGAGAAACGGGTTACTGTTTCTGCAACTTATACCACAATAACGCATATGACACCGGGAATTGGCACTCTGACCATCAGTATGTTGGATGCCAGACAGCTGGCTCTTCAATGTACCAGTGGTGCGGCCTTAATTATCAAAGGGAAAAAATTCATGGCGATATTTACGCCTAAATTTCCGGCCGTAAATAATACAGTGATCCCACCACAACCAGATATTATGACACCTTCGTTAGGTACAGGAAGTTTTATCACTCAACAAAATTTTGCCACCGTAAATTAAGATATTGGCTGAACTCAATATATCTAAAATACAAATGGTATATACACAATGGATTTCAAGATGCGTCGCAGCCAACAAAGAGGCAACTTAAAAGACGAAGTGTATAGAAATTAAATGGTGTGAATAATTAATATATTCACAAAAGAATCGCTGTGTCATACAGGTGATATCATGGAATTAACTGAGTTAAATAAAAAACTGTCAGATTTGGTGCCGATGAGCGATTTTAAATTAGATAATCGAACCAGTTTGCAATTACTCCAATATATTGAAGAATACACTAAAATAATTCCTTTTAATGAAATCGCTGTTAAATCTTCTAATGAAGAAAATAAACATTGGAATGATTTTTTCTTTATGGCAGATAATACGCCAGAAAAACTTGCCGAGTTATATCAAGGGAAAATTGAAGCCAATGGAAAATTATTACCTCATCAAACTTTTCTATTGGCAATATTACGACTATTAGAAACACCGATATCTTTATTTAATGCTTTACCTGCAACTCACCGTAATCTCTATTATCGGGCATTGTTGGGATTATCTCCTCGTCCGGCACAACCTGACCAAGTCGCCTTATCTGTGGAACTGAATAGTACAGTCACAGAACAATTGCTCACTCAAGGCACCTTATTTGAAGCAGGACAAGATGAACAGGGCAATCCCCTGCAATATGCGCTGGATACCAGTTTGCTGGCGAATCGTGGCTATATCAGTGAATTGTACTGGTTACGTAAAAAAGATAAAAATCAGTGGGTAACCTCTACGCCATGGGATTCACAGACACAATCATCATTGCCCTCTGATGGAATACGATTATTCAGCGAAACTGATTCGGATAAAGCTGTACAGGGTGGTGTGTTTATCACTTCGAAACTTCTGGCGATGGAAGAAGGAACAAGAGAGATAACGGTTACCTTTGAGAAAAATATCAATAGTCAATATCTAGTGGCACAAATCAGCAGTGGAAACCAATGGTTGGACTTGACTGCCAAGGGAAAAGGAACAGAGATCATACTGACTCTTTCAGATAAAGAGCCAGCAACCAGTGCGCCAGAAGATTTGGATAATCTTGTTTTTAAGGAACCGGTGCTCAGGCTACAGGGAAAAAACAGCCCACCATTGCCGACGATAACAGCCCTCAAGATACAAGGTATAGCTGAAGCCCCATTCCAGACATATTACCTCACCCCGTTTGGCTATGGCCCTGAGGTTGAACCACTGGAAGAACATCCCACATTATACCTTGGTATCACTGGCATCGAGCCAGGGCAAAACGTATCGTTATATTGGAAATTAAAAGCCCCACAGCAACCCGAAGAAGTTTCCTGGTATTACCTGAATCAAAAGAATCAATGGATTGCATTGGATGCCTGGGTTAATGATGAAACCCAACATCTGTATCAAGATGGCATCTGGCAAGTTGCCCTGCCTGCAGATGCTTCCAAGCAGGCCACCCAAATGCCAGCGGAGCGCTGTTGGTTAAAAGCTGTCGTGGCAATACCCACGCCTAAAGGCTCATGGGGGAAAAACCCGTGGTTATACGGTCTGATCTATAACGCGATGACAGCAACATTAGTGAACACCAATAGCATCAGTAGTAACCATTTCTTAGCACCATTACCGGCAGGCACGATTCAACGCCCGGTTGCCCCCATCATTACAGTCGCTTCAGTCAACCAGCCTTGGGCATCATGGAATGGACGCGTACCGGAATCCTATAACGCCTTTTTTGAACGGGGAGCACAACACTTGTCCCACCGTAACCGAGCTTTAACCTGGGGCAATATGGCAACCCTGCTAAAAGAGCGTTATGTCAGCATTTTTGATGTTAAATACCCCGGCAATGATGAACTCACCCGAGTACCCGCGCTAGAGAAGCAACAGCTAACGATCATTCCGGCTAACCGATACAACGACAGCGATGATCCTTTGCGTCCGGTGCTAAACCTGGCACGTCTGCAAGGAATGGCAAAGTGGTTACAGCAAAAAGGCTCTCTCTGGGCTGAGATTGAGATCAGTAATCCGAAATACGTTGATGTAAAAATCGATTACAACGTGATTTTCAGGCCAGAAGTTAACGAAGATTTTGGCTATCGCCAGCTACGACAGAAACTCAGTGAAACATATATGCCCTGGAGCGTCGATGAGCAACGCCCCGTGATGTTGCATAACAGCATTAATTATTACCAGTTGCTGGCGACCATTCAACAGCAACCGCTGGTTGAGCGAATCACGAGCCTAACGCTGAGTCGGTCGGATGTGACTAAAGACAGTGATACCAACACATCAGTGGAAGCTAAAGACAATGAAGTGTTGATTTTAGTCTGGGAAGCAGGTGGCAAGCTCTAATACTGAGGAAATAACTATGAGTAATCAAGATGTACTGTTTCACAAAGTGAAAGATGATATTCACTTTGATACCTTGCTGGAACAGGCTCATCAGGTCATTGAGCAACAGGCAGGAAAACTGTGGAGCGACACGGCAGAACACGATCCCGGAATAACTTTTTTGGAAGGATTCAGCTATGGTGTGTCAGATCTGTCTTACCGTCATACACTTCCCTTAACAGACTTACTGACCCCAGCCCCTAATAAGCAGCAACAGCAAGGCGGAATTTTTCCCGCTGAATTTGGCCCCCACAATACACTGACCTGTGGACCAATCACCAGCGATGATTATCGAAAAGCATTGCTGGATTTACATAGCAGTGACTGGGTAAAAGAAAAGCCAGAATCAGAACGGGATAAAGGGGATTTTCTGTTCCGTAATGTGCAATTAGTCCGTGAACCGGAAGCGCAACGTTATACCTATTGGTATGATGCCACCAAGAGGGAATATAGCTTTGTCAGTAGTCAGGATGCGAAAAAATTTATGTTGCGGGGAAATTACTGGCTTTATCTGGAACCGACACGCCGTACTCAGGAAAATTTGAATAGTGCCATCCAACAATTAACCGATTTTTTGACCAAGAACCGCAATATTGGTGAATCTGTCAGTCAGATTATCTGGACAAAACCGGCTGATTTTCCGCTATTACTGGAGATTGAACTGGATGACGATGTGCAAAATGTCGCGGGTATTTTTGCTGCCGTCTATAGCGCAGCAGAACAGTATCTGATGCCTGAAGTGCAGCGTTTCAGTACGCTAGCGCTAAAAGACGCGGGAATGCGCAATGACGAAATCTTTGAAGGGCCGCAATTAAAACATGGTTGGTGCCCTGAATTGCCGATAGCCCGTGATTACACTAAAAAACTCAACCTCAATCTTAGCCGACTGGTTAATAAGTTGCTTGAGATTAAGGGTATTCAGAATGTGAATCGTCTTCGTCTGGATGACAGCTTTGACAAAACTTTGATTGAGCCGATTAACAAAGATAGCTGGTCATGGTCAATTAAAAAAGGTTATTACCCTCGTCTGTGGGGGCAAAATCCGCTCCATCAATTGGCACAACATGATGGCCCTTTGCGGGTGATCACCAGAGGCGGAATTAGTGTTACAGCCGATGAAAATCAAATTCGGGCTAATTTACCCAATCCCCTCCTGATCCAAAATAGGCCTGTAGTACTGCCTTACGGGCGACACCGCGATGTAGGCAGCTATTATCCCGTCAGTGATACGTTGCCCGCTTGCTATGAATTACAGCAGCCCTTATCTGAAAGTGAGAATATTCAACGTCAGCGCCTGATATCACTTCATCAATTTATGCTGCCATTTGAACAGCTTTTGGCTTGTGGCTGTCAGCAAATTGCCATGCTGCCAAAATTACTGGCCTTTAAGCGTGAAGGATATGAAGTCTGGGGCGATCAATGGCCATTTAAGCCGGATTCTGCCAGTAATGATGCTCATCAAAATTATGCTCCGGCATTAAAGGAACTATTAAAACAAATTGCCCATGATAGCGATCATGAATTGGATATTGTTAATTACCTGCTCGGATACTTTGGTACCCAGCGGGCACCACGTACCTTTCTCACCGATATCAATGATTTTCGCGCTATGCAACAAGGTTATCTGGCTCAACAGCCGATATTAACTTATCACCGTGCCAATATTCGGATTGATCAGGTTTCATCGCTACAAAAGCGCATTGCTGCCCGTATCGGGTTAGGTGGTGAGCTGTTTAAACCAGAACCTGACCTGAGCAAACTGCCTTTTTACTTGGTGGAGCATCGGGCATTGCTGCCCATCAAACCCAACAATCAGTTTGATAAAGAGCAGAAACCAGATTCAGTGACAGAAGAGAATCAAGCTAACCAACATTATTTAATCATTCAGCAAGCGGGTATTAAAGGCAAACTGACTCAAGGGCAAGTGATCAATTTAGTCATCTATGAGGGCGAGCAGAATCAAAACCAATTTACGATATATAGTCAAATGATAGCTAAAGTCGGAGGAGATCAGTTTTGGCTGGATGTGGGTAATAGCACTCAATTGGAATACAATCTGGAACGGGTAATGACTGCTGCCAAAACAAAAAAATTGTTCTGGCAAAATAGCAGGGTCTGGATGGAAGATATGAGTTATCGTCTGGCTTACGCCAGCGACCAATCCCAAAATGGAAACCCGTTACCTGAAAACCAGCGGCGCCTGTCCCGCACAGCACAGACTCCTTTCCCATCCCTGATTACGGTAGATAATGAAATTATCCTGACCAAAAAATTAGGGGCAGACAGTGTCACACAGGGATATGCGGATATATCAGAAAAATTGTATGCAAAGATTGTCAGTTTTGACCGCATCAAAGGCACCTTAGTTATTGAACGTCAGGATAATTCGACATTGAAGTTTCCTGCTCCAGAAGAAGCATGGGAATACAGTTGGCATTTTTCAGGCGCTAAATATGAGACGACAGACCGTTTCTCATTTGTTATTAGTGTCGTGGTAAACAGTGAATTAATTAAAATTTCCGGCGTTGATCCCTATAAATTGGAGGCGTGGATTAAAGAAACGATGCTTACTGAATTCCCAGCCCATACCTCCATGATTATTCACTGGATGGATCAGGAAGCCTTTTTAAATTTCGGTAATACTTATCAGCGTTGGCAAAATAATGGTGCTCCATTAGGCGATGCTGCATATTCTATTCTGGAAAAATTAACGTTAGGTAAATTGCCTGCTTCTTTAAAAGGAATCGGAACAATGCGTATTGCCACGCCATATCAGAGAGAAGAAGTTGTCGGTAAAAATAATGATCAGTGGAATGCCGATAAAATAATCCAGAACGAATTATTCTATGTTCCCAAAGAGAACAAGTAAAAATACCTACCAGTAAAAAATCATATTCAATATATTTTATGGAGTTAACCATGAAAGAAATTATTTATTCCGCAAAAGCACAAGATCAACAAATATCATCTAATGAAAAAAGTGTTGGCCCTGAGACTGATAAATTGAAATATAAATTTAAAGAAGGCAGCATTCCTTTACAAATTGATTTCAGCCAATTAATTGATATTGCGGATATTGGGCGTAAAGCCTGTGGTCAGGCACCACACCAAAATGGACCGGGAGCAGGATTAAAGCTGGGTGATGACGGTACGCTGAATTTAAAAATGGGGACTTTTGATCACAGAAATTCAGCGCCATTAGCATTAGAAGAAGATATTTTATCTGTCAGACTGGGTAGTGGTCTCACTAATAATAGAAGCGATGGAATATCTATTGGTCAGGGACATGGAATTACAGTTCATACAAATAGTATTGCGGTAAAAGTAGCTGGGAATAAAGGATTGGTTGTTGATGGTAATGGCATCGCCATCAAACCGGGCAGCGGAATAAAATTTAACTCAGATGGTGAATTAGAAGCGGCATCAGCAGATTCCAGCATCACAGTTGATAGCTCCGGTATAAAAGTTAAGGCCGGGAGGGGAATTAAAGTTGGTGATGGCCTGGAAGTACATCTTCATACAGATGGTGGTATCGGTAATAGTTCGTCAGGTATCCGCGTTAAAACGGGTAATGGTATTAAGATAGATGATGATCATATTACTATTGATCCTAATACTGTATTGCCAAAAGGTATGATTACCATGTTTTCAGGCTCAGCCATACCACAAGGCTGGGCATTATGTGATGGAACTAAGGGAACTCCGGATCTAATTGATCGATTTATACTCGGAGGAACCGTTGAAGACATCGGTGGAAAAAGTTCAAAGAGTGCAGCAGGGCAAAAAAATTCCAAATTTTTTATCGTCAATAGCAAAGAAAATGCAACGGAAATAATGGATGTAAGGGTAAATGAAACTAAATTAAATATAAAACAAATACCAAAGCATAAACACATACAAGGTGGAGGGTTCACACAAAATACAGGGTTAAGATATAGTGCAGTATTAAATAATGATCTGAATGATGAAATTAATAACAAGGATCTTAGCGGCTATCGAATAATATATAACTCTACAGAAGAACCGTGGATAAGAACGGTTAACTATGATCATTGGTGGCCTTACACCAGTTCAGCAGGCAGCTCAGAAGGCCATGACCATACGGCATCGACGACTCTTCCGAGCCATACGCATCAAGTCAATACAGTATCACCTTACTATATTTTAGCATTTATTATGAAGCTATAAACATTTAACAATGGGCGTTAATATTTTTCGCCCATTAAAATATTCATGAAATGTAAAGTGGCGACTATTGTGGAAAAGCATCACAAAATAAAATTCAACAATGTGATTGATAAATTATCAGTTTCACTTGAAATAGAAAAACACCATAGCAATAAAATACTTAAAAAGTGTTCTGATCTATTTAAGTTAAAACTTCGTTACTTAATTAATGAGGAAGTGGGGCAATGGTCATCACAGGATAATGATAATTCATTGGAAAAAATAGTTTTAAATCTTGGAGAAATTGCTTTCGAAGATTTTGAACAACAATTTATCTGGCGACTGGAAAGAGAATTAAAAAACAAAACCAAAGAGTTAAAAATAAATGTAAAGCACAATATAGATTGTGATTTATCTATTTCAGGAAAAATTAACTCTGCAAGTAAGGATTTATCAAAATCTAAACCTAAGTTTAGTGTACCCAGTACATTATATTCAGAAGAATTAATAC